>JBBQLF010000489.1:0-4244 GCA_038327695.1 Bryobacterales bacterium | reverse complement strand
CGTCCCGATCCACGCGGACAGATCGCACGTCGTCGATCAATTGGGAGAGACGGTTTGCCACCTCCGCACAAACGGCGGCGGAATCGACTCCGGGCTCATTGGGAGCGTTGGCCAGATGGAAGAGGGTGGCCGGCAGGTGTGCACCATCGCTGGCGAGTTCGACCGGGGCGGTAAAGTTGTCCGGCTCGCGCAACGACGAAGGCTCGAGTTGCAGCAAGCGCCAGGATTGCATTTCGCGTTTGGCTAGAGTGACGGTAGGCGACTCGGCTGAATTGGCCGCCGACAAGACGGTGCGAGGTAGATTGGTGGCAAGCAGCTTGCGCGGTTTTCCGCTGCTGCCCCCGTCCTGGTGGACTTTGATGACTCGCCCGGCGCCCGAGCCCTCCGTGGAGATGTAGTTGGGAGTTCGGCGCGCGTTCTTGATGAATCTGTCGCGCCATGCTCTGGATGGTTTGAAGGGGAGGTGGCCGGCGGCGTCACCGAGAGTAATGTGGTTCAGCTCTTCGTTTACGAGTTCCAGGGAGCCTTGTGCCAGGGGGCCTTCATCACGCCGGTAGCGCAGGCTCACCGCGTATTTCACGAACGTGGCGGAGGCTTCAGCCGATTGGCCGAGATCGTCCTTGCCCCTGGCGGGAATGATCATCTCTGCTTCGAAGGACATTTCGTCGTCGTAGCGGTCGCCGACGTGGTGGAACAGCCCCCTGATATCGCCGGACTTCGCGCCCTGATCTCTGACCGAAAGCGCCGCGTTCTGGAGCGTCCCTTGGGCGAGGGCGCTCAGGAAGACAATCGAGTCCAGGAGGTTGGATTTGCCGACACCATTTGCGCCCGCGATACAGGTAAACGGGCCAAAGCTGATGTCGACGTCGACGAGGTTCTTGAAGCCGGAGACACGCAGGCGAGTCAGCATAGGACGTAAGCCCATACTGACACAAGTGAGAGAGCAGCGACCGCTACGGTCAGCGCGCCAGAATGCGGTCGAAATCGGCGCGCGTCAGGCGCATCGTCTGCCAGTCGTGCAGGTGCTGCGACCCGTATTTCGCGTAGAAATCGAGTGCCAGGCGGTTCCAATCCAGTACCACCCACTCCATGCGGCCGCAGCCGCGGCGGTCCGCCTCGGCTACCATCTCCTCAAACAGCGCCCGGCCCGTGCCCTGGCCTCGGAACTCGAGTTGGACGAAGATGTCTTCCAGGTAGAGCGTCGGCAGGGCGAGGAAGCTGGAATACGTCTCCAGGATGAGTGCGTAGCCGGCCGGGACCCCGTCCACCAGAGCGAGCCAGGCGTCCAGCCGGGGCCGTTCTCCGAAGATGTCGCGGACCAGACGCTGGCGGGCGGCCTCGTCCGGCGGGGTGAGCTTCTCATAGGCGGCTAGCGCGTCAATCAGCGAGAGTAGAATCGGCGCTTCATTCGGTCCGGCGCGACGGATCTCCAACATCGGCTGACTCCTTCGGGCTAGGGAATTGAGATGAAGTGGATCCCGCTGGCGGCGAGACGTTTGCCATCGAGGAAGCTGCGGCCATCCACTACGACTGGCTTGTTCATGACATTCCGGAGCTGGTCCCAATCCAGCTCGGCGTACTCGGGCCACTCGGTCACCACCACCACTGCGTCGGCGCGGTCAAAGAGATCTTCCGGCTTGGCCACGAGTTCGATATCGATGTCGGCATATTCCTGGCGGAACCGGTCCATCGCCACAGGGTCGTGGGCGCGGACGATGGCGCCATGTTGGAGCAGGCGGCGGGCGATGTCGAGCACCGGCGCCTCCCGCAGGTCGTCGGTGTGCGGCTTGAAGGCGAGCCCTAGCAGGCCGATGGTGCGGCCCTTCAGAATGCGCAACTCCACCAGGAGTTTCTCCACCACACGCGCCCGTTGTCGCTTGTTCACCTCGCAGGCGGCGTTGACGATGGGCATGGAGAGCCCGTATTCCGCCGCCGTGCTGATCAGCGCCGAGGTGTCCTTGCCGAAGCACGAACCGCCCCAGCCGAGGCCGGCCTGCAAGAAGCGCGGGCCGATGCGGGAATCGAGGCCGATGCCCCGCGCCACTTCGCCGATATCAGCCCCGACGCGCTCACCGAGGTTGCCGATTTCATTGATGAAGCTGATCTTCAACGCCAGGAAGGCATTGGCGGCGTACTTGATCAGCTCGGCCGAGGCCAAGTCCGTCGAGACCAGCGGCACGGCCCCGAGGTCCGCAGGGCGCGGCAGGAAGGGGGGCGGCTGAAAGCTCTGATCGATCAAGGGGCGATAGAGCGTGTACATGATCTCCAGCGTCCGCGCGGCTTCGCCGCCGACGACAATGCGGTCCGGGTACAGAGTGTCAGCCAGGGCCGACCCCTCGCGCAGGAACTCCGGGTTGGAGGCGACAGCGAACTTGTTGTCGGCCCGCTCGCCGTGATGCTGTTCATAGGAGGTGCGGATGAGCGACTCCACCCAGTTGCCGCTGCCGATGGGGACGGTGGACTTGTTCACAACCACCACAAACTCGCCATTCAGGTACTTTCCGATGCTCTCGCTGGCCGAGCGCAGAAAGCGCAGATCCGGGCTGCCGTCGCTCTTGGGCGGTGTGCCCACGGCGATGAAGACCACCTGCGCGCCCGGGATGGCTTCCTCGTATTGGGTGGTGAAGCGAATGTGGTCCCGGGCTTCCGCCAACAGCTCGGCCAAGCCGGGCTCGTAGATCGGAATCCGCCCTTCGCGCAGAGCCAGGATCTTCTCTTCCACCGGGTCCAGACACGTGACGTCGTGGCCCAGATAGGCGAGACAAACTCCAGTTGTGAGCCCGACATAGCCGGTGCCCAGAATCGCGATCTTCATGCCCAATGGCTCCTTGCTGCCTAAGCTTTCAATTGCCGCGCCAGGAAGGGCAGGCCCTGCTTGCCGTGAAAGACGTGCGCGCCCGGGTGCACCTCCTGGCCAATCTGATCGCCCGCACCCATTACCTCATAAACCTTCTTCACGTGTTCAAACGACGCCTGGAACGCCGCCAGCGGGAAGATGGGATCCTTCACGCCGCTCTCGCAAAACAGAGGGCGCGGCGCGATGCAGGAGGCCACGTCGAACTGCTCGCACCACTGCAGAATGCCGGGCACGTAGTTGTCGATGCAATGGGAGAGGCTCATGATGGAATCGCGAAACGTGTTCAGGTAGCCGCTGACGAAGGCCGCGGCGATGCGCTCATCCAGGGCGGAGGCGAACACGGTGATGGTTCCGCCGCCGGAGATGCCCATGCAGCCGATGCGTTTGGCGTCAATCTCAGGCCGGGTCTCCAGGTAGTCGATGGTCCGCATGACGTCCCACACGCGCCACCCCACCATGGTCTCGCCGAACAGGAGAGCCGCGCCGGCCGACGGCTGGCAGGACGAGGTGCCCAAGCCTTTCCGCCGCGCCTCTGCATCGCGCCGGCATCCGAAGCCCAGCGGCTCAATGGCAAAGGCCGCCATGCCGTTTTCGACGAGCTGCACGGCGTAGTCGTACTGGTAGCTGACCTTCCCGGTCCGGTCCTTGCCCTTCTCGTCAATGCCGGCGATGTCGTCCGCGCCGCGGCCGTGGCCGGGGATACTGATCACCACCGGCATCGGCCGCTGCTTGTCCTTCGGGATGAGGAGGTAGCCGAACACCGGCAGGCCCGGACGGGACTCGAACACCACCGTCTCACGGGAATAGCCCGGAAACTCGCGCGTCTCCAACACCCGCGGCTTCAGCGCAGTCCGCGCCGGGAATCCGCCCACCAACTCGGTGACCTTGGCACGGACCTTCTTCTGCCAGGCCTCGGCGGCCTTCTTCGAAGTGGCCGAAAAGCGCAGCTTGCGCGGCATTTCGTCATAGCGCAGCTTGCTGTAGACCAGAGAGTCCAGCTCAGACTGGTCGACCTGCTTGCCGAATTTCTCCAGAGCGCCCTTGTAGGGAGGAGCCTCGGGCTGTTGTGCTTTCATCTTCATGGCTGTTGGCGCCAGAGCTGCGAATGCGAGTCGTCTTCGAGTGATCACAGATTCACGTTTACCACTTCTTGCCAGATGGTTTCAGGCACCTGGATGCCCATCATCCGGAAACGGTCCAGGAGCTTGGGCTTATAGCCTGTCCAGTGGAAGCGGCCCATCACCTTGCCGGCGTCGTTGACGCCCGTGCGCTCGAAGCTGAAGATGTCCTTGGTATGCACGCGGTTCTCTTCGACGCCGGTCACTTCGGCGATTGTGGTGATCTTGCGGCTGCCGTCCTGCAAGCGCGCGACCTGCATCACCAGTTT
>JBBQLF010000488.1:0-4245 GCA_038327695.1 Bryobacterales bacterium | reverse complement strand
CACGGTGTACTCATCGGCGGCGTTGGTCCTGGCTTCGAGGGAGACGCTTGTGTCTTCAATGAGCGCCGTGACGGCGGCGGCGGGGACGACAGTTCCGATCGGTGACCACACCGGTAATGGACTGGAACGAACCTGGGCAAGCGGGTGAGCGCGGGGAGACGCGGGGGAGCATAGAGGGTTCACCGCTGGACCGAAAACTCGTACTGGCCGGAGGCCGCCTCCAGCACCACATAGCCGTTTTGGTCGCGCAGCCAGCGGATGCCCGCGGCGGCCGGGACCGGCTGGCCGCTTTCGCGCACCGCGGCGCGGCTGGCGGCAGGAACGTAGACGGTGGCGGTAGTGTTTGCCGGGATGCTGACCTGGTAATGGAAACCCGCGCCGTCGCGGCGCCACGCGCTGCGGATGCGGCCGTAAGGTGAGGTGTATTGCGCGGTTGCCCAGTCCAGCGCCTTGACGGGATACGGCCGCAGCAGGAAGTGTTTGAAGCCGGGCGCGCCAGGGTCCGGCAGGATGCCGCCCAGATACTTGTAGAACCAGGCACTGACGGAACCCATCATGGGATGGTTGTGCGAGTTCATCTGGCCGCCAGTGAGATGCTCCCATCGCTCCCAGAGCGTGGTTGCGCCATTGGCCAGCATGAAGCCCCAACTCGGGTAGGTCGTCTGCGTGACAATGTCGAAGGCCAGGTCAGCGTGGCCGTTGTCACTGAGGGCCTCCAATAGGTACTTTGTGCAGAGATTGCCGGTAGTCAAGTGGTTGCCTTGCGCCTTGACGTTGGCCACGAGATTGTTCACCACCCGCGGAATGCGCTCTTTCGGCACGATGCCCAGGAACAGCGCGAACGAGTTAGCCGACTGGTTGTTCGCTCCGTAGCCGCCTGCCTTCCCATCCCAATACTCGCGGTTGAATGCGGCGGCAACCTGCGTGGCGAGCGCGTCATAGCGCACCTTATCGGCCGGCTTGCCCAGCAGTTCGGCCATCCGGGCCAAGAGCCTGGCACAGTAGTGCAGGTAGCCTGTCGACATGAGTTGGACCGGAGTGGTCTTCGACTCGGCGCCTGTGCCGAGGCTCCCGGTGACGGAGAACTCGGCGGGCGGGGACCAGTCGCCGTAGTAGCCGTAGGTCACGATGCCATCGCGCGAGCGGCTGCGCAGGTATTCCGTCCAGGCCTTAAATCCCGCGTAGTGATCGGCCAGAACGGTGCGGTCGGCGTAGTGCGTGTAGGGCAGCCAGCCGAGCAGCAGGTAGCTGGCGGAAACCGGGTCGGCCGGTTGCGAGCCCCAACGGAAGGGAACAGTGTCGGGAATGGCGCCCGCGGCGTCCTGGGCGTCGTTGACGTCGTCGAGGAACTTTGGCAGGAAGCGCGGCAGACGGAAGTTGTAGATGGCCTCCTCCAACCGAACCGTGAGATCGTTCATCCAGCCCTGGCGCTCGTCGCGCTGCGGGCAGTCGGTGGGCACGCTGTGGAGGTTGCTGGCCTCTGTCTGCCAGACCATCTTCTGGATGCGATTCACCAATTCGTGGCTCGTTTCCACTGTGCCGTTAGATTCAACAGCGGAGCGGACGACCTTGATGGCGACCGTGTCGAGGGCTGGCCGCTCGGACAGGCCCTCCACCTGCACGTAGCGGAAACCGTGGTAGGTGAAGCGCGGTTGCCAAACCTCCTTGCCCTCGCCCTTCAGAATGTAGACGTCGGTCGCGGCGGCCTTGCGCAGGTTCTCCTGGTTCACCGTACCGTCGCTGGAGAGGTTCTCGGCGAACCGTAGGGTGATGCGTGCTCCGCGAGGTCCGCTGACCCGCAATTCAGCCCAGCCCGCCAGGTTCTGGCCGGTGTCGAAGACCGCGGCGCCGGGTTTCGGCTCGGTGAGTGTTTTCGGCTGCAGAGTGGAAACGACGCGAATCGGCTCGACTGCCTGCGCGACGAGGCGGCCGCCGGGAGGCTCGACGGGAACGGCCACAGACCAGCCCTCGGTCCTGTCGGCCGGCCCGCCGGAGCGGCGCTCTGGCAGGTCCCAACCGGGCTTTTCCAGCCGCGCATCGTAAACTTCGCCATCGTAAATGCTGTTGGCCAGGATGGGGCCGCCGGAGACGCGCCAGGCGGGGCTGGCGTGGCCGCCGCGAGTGGCGAGCGTTTCAGCCGTGCCGTCGGTGTAGCGGACCTCCAATTGGAGGAGCAGTTTGGGCATACCGTACCAGCCGTTGCCGGCAATCACGCCGACTGCATTTCGTCCGCGGCGCAGCAACCGGGTCACATCGTGAGTGACGTAGAGGACCCGTTTGCTGTAGTCAGTCCAGCCGGGATCGAGCACGTTGTCGCTGGCCGGCTCGCCGTTGATGTGCAGCACCGAGTAGCCGATGCCCGCCATGTACACGCGGGCATCGAGCACGTCCTTCTTGATCTCGATGTCATTGCGGAAATAGAGAGCGCGGCCCGGCCATCCGGGCGGATAGCCGATCCAGGCCGCTTTCCAGTCCGCAGGCGCGAGCAGCGCCATCTCGAAGAGGGCGGCGTTACTGAATGCCGTGGGAGCGCCGCGCTCGTCCCAGACGCGTACGCGCCAGTGAACCCGTTGCCGCGAGCTGAGGCGCTGGCCGCGCCAGGCGATCTGAATCGAATCGCCGGAGAGAACCCTGCCGCTTTGCCATAGGTCGGGGGCGCCGGCCGCAAGTTTCTCCGCCGTGGAGGCAGCCTCGATCTGATAGGCGCTCTGGCGGGCGGCGCGCCGGTTGGATTCCATCCGCCAGCTGAGCCGCGGCACAGGTGTGTCGATGCCTATGGGGTTGACGGCGGACTCGCAACGGAGATCAGTGATGTCGAGACCGGGGCCGGCGGCTGTTGCCGCGGCGGCCAGCAGCGGAAGAAGAAAGAAGTGCAACTGCATGCTCGGCAGGAATACTATCATGGCAACCCTGCCACTCGGTGCGACGATCCGCGCTGCCATCCGCCGCGGCTGTCGAATGGGGATTTGCTGTGCGATTCGAGGGCTGGACCAGCACGGATCGCGTATCCCTGGTATCGCCTAGCGAGACGGGGATTTGCGCCACACCTCGACATGCAGAATGGTGCGGGGTTTGCAGAATGCCGGGAGAACTCAAATGCGTACCCTCGTTCTGATTGTCGTGCTGGCCACCGTCGCCCAGGCGGAGAAGCACTACATCGACAGCAATGCACCCAAAGCCGCGGACTCCGGGCTAAGAACTCGGAGCATGCCCTGGAAGTCGCTGGCGGCGGTTGCAGGCCATGAGTTCCGGCCGGGTGATGTGGTCTATTTTGCACGAGGGTCGAACTACCAGGGCGGTGTTGTGGTGAAGGACTCCGGCGCCGCGGGCCGGCCCCGCGCTTCAGCAACCCCGGCGACAAGACCCTCTCCGGCAACGTCTTCGAAGTGCGGGGCAGCTTCGTGATCATCGACGGACTGCACTTCCAGCATGGTGCGCGCACGGCCAGCAGCCGCATGGAAGACGTGCTGAAGATGGGCGGCGTGTATGTGGCGACAGGCGCTGACCACGCGACGGTGAGCAATTGTGAGTTCGAGGATGCGCCGATGGGAATCCACATCAGCGGCCAGTACGCGCTGGTCACGCGCAACCACCTCCACGACAGCACGCGCTTCCTGGGCGGCCACGGCTGGGGACCCATCGCGATCGTCATTTCCAACGCGCACAACGAGTTTTCCTTCAACCGGATCACGAACTATCTGAGCCTGGGCGGGCGCGATGGCGCCGATGGCGGCGCGTTCGAGCTCGATCCACGCGCCGATGGCGACCCTGTGCGCGACGTGTCCCTCCACCACAACTACTCGTACGGCAACCAGGGCTTTCTGGAGGTGGCGCAGGCGAGGGACGACATCCGGGTGGCCTACAACGTGAGCAACGACTACCGAGAGTTCGTGATTCTGTTCGAGGGCGCGAATTGCCTGTTCGAAAACGACACGGTTCTGCGCCTGCTGCCGAAGAACTCGATCACCGATGTCGTGTTCACTTTCATCCGCGGTGGCAGCATCGTGCGGAACCACGTTTTTGTGGTCCACTCCGGGCCGCAGGTCTTGTCCACGAACGGAACCGAAGTTTGGGGCAGAAACAACTACGCGGGCCAGAAGCGGCTCAACAATCTCTACTTCAGTATCGGCGGCAGCCAGTCCGATCCCAGGGCCTGCCGCTCGGCGAGGGCGAGAGAGCCGGCGACCCGCGCTTCGTCGATCTCTCGAGGATGGACGTGCGCCTCACGGCCGGCAGCCCGGCCAT
>JBBQLF010000487.1:0-4248 GCA_038327695.1 Bryobacterales bacterium | reverse complement strand
CATCCTCGATCATGAGGTGCACATCAATCTGTAGCTTTGTGCATTTCCTCAGTGAAGCCAGCACCGGCACGCCAAATGAGATGTTCGGTACGAAGTGGCCGTCCATGACGTCGAAATGCAGGTACTTCACGCCCGCTTCCGTCACCTGGGCGATCTGTTCGCCGAGGCGCGCAAAGTCGGCGGCCAGGAGAGACGGCAGGATTTCGATCATTGGGGGAGCTATTTCACTCTAACACGGCGGCGAAAAACCCATCTCCCGGGTCCCGGCCCGGCAATCGTTCGACAATGCGTTTGACGCGCGAAGAAGCCACCCGGTGTACAACCTCTTTATTCTCTTCCGGCTCCAGCGAGCATGTTGAGTACACCAAGCGGCCGCCGGCCTTCAGGCAGGTCAGCGCGTGGCGCAGCATCCGCACCTGGCGCTCAGACTGCCGAAGGATCTCCTCCGGCGTCAGACGCCAACGGATCTCCGGGTTGCGGGCCAGTGTGCCGGTGCCGGAGCAGGGGGCGTCCACCAGAATCCGGTCAAACACCTTCCCGAATGGCAGGGGCTTGCCGGCATCCAGTTGCACGCGCGGGCACTCCACCACGAAAGCCCGCAGCCGCGCCGCACTGGCATCGCAAGCCACCGCCCGCACGGCTATTTCCAGCGCCTGCGCGGTCTTGTTGCCGGGCGCCGCACACAAGTCCAGGAATCGCTGGCCCGGCTCCAGTTTCAGTAGCGGAACGATGGACTGCGACCCGATGTCCATATGGCGGGCGCCGGGGGGCAGCGGGCCCTCGATAGAAGACTCCAGCACTGCCTCACCGGTGGCCAGCCGCAACCAACTCTCGGGCTCTTCCAGGCCAGCCGCGCCCATCCGTCCAGCCAATTCGGCGCCGTAACAGTTGCGCCAGCGCGACCACAACCAGTCCGGCAGATTGTAGCGCACCGCCTGGGACGGCCACTCGGCGGGCAGTTCCGGCAGCTTTCGCAGCACCGCGTTGACGAATCCGGCGGCAGCCGCCTTGCCAGCCTGCTTCACCAGATCCACGCTCTCGCCCACGGCCGCGTGGGGCGGGATCTTGGTCAGGAACCGCAACTGAAAGGCCGCCATGTGCAGGGCCCGTCGCACGGACGGGTCCATTTTGTCAGGTGCCCGGCCGGATACCTGACCGATGAGAAAGTCCAGTTGCTCGCGCCGCCGCAACACGCCAAAGACGATTTGGGTCACCAGGCCGGCATCGCGCGAATCGAGCCCCCGCGTGCGCTGTTGCAGCAGGTCCGCCGCAAATCCGCCGCGCTCCACCGCGCCCAGGACCTCAAATGCTATTCGGCGCGCGGGAGTCACACTCTATAATAGTGAGTTGGAACTCCAGAAAGCCATTCTCCGCAAGGTCGGCGAAGCCGTCACGCGCTTCCGGATGATCCGCGAGGGCGACCGCATCGCCGTCGGCTTCTCCGGTGGCAAGGACTCCTTCACTCTTCTCGAAGCGCTGCTCCTTTTGCGGGAGCGCGCGCCCATCGATTTCTCTGTTTGCGCGTTCACGATCGAGCAAGGCAAGTTCCTCAAGCCCATTGAGCCGTTTCGCGAGTTTCTTGCCGGCCGCCGCGTAGAATGGACCTATCACGTCGATAACCCGTCCCTCCGCCTCCTCACTGAGCAACCCGGCCACGGCTGCGACGTTTGCAGCCGCTTCCGCCGCCGCGCCGTCTACCAGATCGCCCGCACGCTTGGCGCCAACGTCATCGCCTTCGGTCACACCGCCGACGACTTCTGCGAGTCCTTCCTGCGCAACGCGATGTTCACCGGGCGGCTGAGTGCCTTGCCGCCCATTACATGGTCCAGCAAACGGGACTTTCGCATCATCCGCCCACTGGTCTACGTCACTGAAGATCTTACCCGCGCCTATGCCGGAGAAACCGGAGCCCCCATCATTCCCTGCGGCTGCTCGCTGAAGACGGGTACGGTCCGCCGGTCTATCCGCGACATCTTCACTGAGTTCGAAAAGGACTATCCTCACCTCAAGAGCACCATGCTCTCGGCGATGGGCAACACCAACCCCAGCCGGCTGCTGGATCTGCGCTACCTGGACTTGGACAACCCGGACGCCGCCGAGCCGGCCGGTCCACTCGCCATTATTCAGGATGACGAGGCGTTCATCGAATCGTAACGCACTTCCGGTTGACCAGCCCCCTGCCCACTCTGAGATAATCAGGGTTCGACGAGCAAGGTCGATCCCAGCATTGGCGGCCAACAGAAAGTAGACCCGAGGCTGTATGAGGCTCCTGCCCCGCGAAGAGAAGTTTTTCCATTATTTCGTTCAACAGTCCAAACTGATTTTGCAGGCCGCCCAGGAGTTCCGGCAAGCCGCCCAGAAAGGGCCCAGCGTTCTGCGCGAGGCCGAAGTGGCCATCGCCGTTCTGGAAGGCCGCGGTGACGAGGTGATTCATGAAATCTTCACCCGGCTCAATCAGACCTTCATCACCCCCCTGGATCCGGAAGATATCCACGCCCTCGGCTCCTATCTGGATGACGTTCTGGACGGCATTGAAGACTCGGTCCATCGCATTGTCGCCTACCGCATTGATCCCATCCCGCCCACCGTCATCGAAGTTTGCCTGGTGATTGAGGAGTGCGCCGAGACTCTGGTCAGAGCGTTTGAAGCCCTGGACGCCGAAACGCCGCTGCTCGACCACTGCATCGAAATCAACCGTCTCGAAAACAAGGCGGACCACCTGGTCCGCGCCGCCATCGCGGATCTGTTCGATAAGGAAACGAACCCGATCACGATCATGAAGCTCAAAGAGATCTACGAGTTTCTGGAACAGACCACGGACTGCTGCGAGGACGTTGCCGATGCTCTCCAGAACGTCATCGTGAAAAACGGATAACGGCGGCCCAGCGATGGACAGCACCCTGATCCTGGTCACCCTGATCGTCATAGTGGCCCTTGTGTTTGACTACATCAACGGTTTCCATGACGCCGCAAACTCCGTTGCTACCATCGTCGCCACGCGCGTCCTGACCCCCTTCCAGGCTGTCGTCTGGGCGGCCTCGTTTAATTTCATTGCGGCAGTCCCACTGCTGTTCTGGCACGAAGCCGGCGTGGCCAAGACCGTCGGCTCCGGCATGGTAAAGCTCGAACTCGTCACCGAATATGTGATCCTCGCCGGCCTCATCGGCGCCATCTTCTGGAACTTGCTTACCTGGTATTACGGCATCCCGTCCAGTTCCTCGCACGCGCTGATGGGTGGCTACGCTGGTGCGGCCATGTCCAAGGTGGGCATGACTCAGGGCTTCGCCCACGTCTTGGATGCCGTTGTCGTCGAGGGCTGGATCACCACCATCACCTTCATCGTTGTTGCCCCTCTCATCGGCCTGATCCTCGGCTACGGTTTGATGGTCTCGGTGTACTGGATGTTCCGGCACTCCTCGCCGAAGAAGATGGATGGCTGGTTCCGCCGCCTGCAGCTTGTCTCGTCCGGACTGTTCAGCTTTTCCCACGGCTCCAACGACGCGCAGAAGACCATGGGCATCATCACCGGGGTGCTGGTCGCCTCTGGCTATCTCAAGAGCTTTGAGGTGCAGTGGTGGGTCGTGCTATCCGCCCACGCCGCCATCGCGCTCGGCACTATGAGCGGCGGCTGGCGTATCGTGAAAACCATGGGCATCAAGCTCACGCGTCTCAAGCCCCGCGGCGGCTTTTGCGCCGAGACAGCCGGCGCCATCGCCATCCTGTTGCCCACCTACCTGAAGATCCCGGTCTCCACCACGCATGTCATCACCGGAGCCATCGCCGGGGTCGGCTCCATCCAACGCATGAAAGCCGTGCGCTGGGGTTTGGCCGGCAACATCCTGTGGGCCTGGATTCTCACGATCCCGCTCTCAGCCGCGGTTGGGGCGCTGACCTTCGCACTGATCCACCTGATCACTGGCAAGACCTGACGGGAGGTTCGATGGCGCGGGGCTACCCCATCATCGTCGATGTGAACGGCGCCCGTGTTCTTGTGCTCGGGCAAGGCCGGGAAGCAGAAGAGAAGTCCGCCGCCCTGGCGGAGTGCGGGGCCATCGTGGAGCGCCGGCCTGACTACGAGCCAGGGACGCTGTCCGGGTATCTGCTGATCGTAGCCGCCTCCCCGGACCGGTCCCGGAATGCCGAGATCTTCGCCGAAGCCGAACTGCTGGGCACGCTGGTCAATTGCATTGACGACCCCGTTCACTGCCGCTTTACGTTTGCCAGCGTAGTCCGGCGCGGGGCACTCCT
>JBBQLF010000486.1:0-4255 GCA_038327695.1 Bryobacterales bacterium | reverse complement strand
CGTCCGCATCCACCGGGTCAGGCGCCGGCCGGACCCCGCGCCGGGGCCGCCTTCGACTCCACCAGGAACGTCACCGGCCCTTCGTTGACCAGGGCCACCGACATCGACGCCTGAAAGACGCCGGTCGCCACGGCCACCCCGCGCGCCCGCACCTCATCGACGAAGCGTTCGTACAGGCGCTGTGCCAGCTCCGGTGGCGCGGCGCCATCAAAACTCGGCCGACGCCCCTTGCGCGTGTCACCATAGAGGGTGAACTGGGAAACAACCAGCAGGCTGCCCCCGCTGTCCACAACACTCAGGTTCATCTTGCCGGCTGCGTCGGCAAAGATCCGCAGGCCCAGGATGCGATCTGCCAGATACGCCACGTCCGATGCTCCATCGTCCTGGCCGACACCCAGCAGGACCAACAATCCCGGCCCGATCTCGCCCACCACGGCCCCCTCCACCGTCACGCTCGCCTTGGACACTCGCTGCAGAATCGCACGCATTCAGGTATTTCCCCTATGTATCATCACCCCGCCCCCGCCGATACATGTGTATCCATGATCTATAGTAGACACCGGAACCATCAGAGCCTGCCCGGCGGGCACTTCACCTTTCAGAACGGCCGGAACCGGGTGATCTCCGGTCCGGGCGACGGAGACTACATCTTCCTGCGCGACGAGCATGGCAACCAGTGGCGCGGCATGGCAGAGCGCCAGGCCGATGACACCATCCGGTACCGATTCCGCGACGATGCAGGCAATTCCATCTCAGGCTTCTCCGATGGCTGCGGCATCACTTTGCGCGATCAGAAGGGCCTAACCTGGCGCGGCTTCGTCAACTGATTTCACCCGGCTACGATGGCGCCTGCAACGCGGCGGACGTCAACGGCGGGCCAAACCCGGCGCGCCTTCGTCAACTGATTTCACCCGGCTACGATGGCGCCTGCAGCGCGGCGGACGTCAACGGCGGGCCAAACCCGGCGCGGCTTCGTCAACTGATTTCACCCGGCTACGATGGCGCCTGCAATGCGGCGGACGTCAACGGCGGGCCAAACCTGGCGCGGCTTCGTCAACTGATTGCGCGTCTTCCGCAACCTGACACGGCCGGCACGCGTTATATGAGTGTGTCAAGTTCGGAGTTTCGCAAATTGTCCCTGGCTTTGCTCGTGGCCGCCGCCGCGGTTCTAACCCCGGCACGCGCCCAGGAGCCCCTCCCCTCCGATGTGGTCTTTAAAAGTGACGTCTCCCTCGTTCGGGTGGACGTCCAGGCCGTGGACCGCGACAACCGTGCCATTACAGCATTGAATCGAGAGGACTTCGTCATCCGCGACAACGGCAAAACCCGCGAGATCCGCAATTTCGCCACCGAAGAGATGCCCCTCGACGTCCTCTTTCTGTTTGATGTCAGCGCCTCGATGCGCCCCCATGTCGAACGCATCACCGATGCCGCCGGCAGCGCGCTGGCCCTCCTCGGCGCCGATGACCGCATCGCCATTATGGTGTTTGACCGCGTTACCCGCGTCCGCACAGCGTTCCGGAACAAGCGGGACGGCGCCGCGCGGGAATTCGACAATGTCATCCATCAGGAGAGTTTTCGCGGCGGCACCGACATCACCCGCGGCCTCCTGGACGCCGTCCGTTACGTGTCTCGCAACGGCCGCAAGGACGCCCGCCGCGCCATCGTCATCGTCACCGACGATCAGACTGAGCTCAATCGCGACGAGAATCGCGTCATCATGGAACTCGCCGAGGCCGATATCGTGTTGAGCGCCCTGATCGCGCCCGACGCCATGAGCCAGGGACCGGGTGGGGGTCGCTATCCTCGCTCCGGACGCCCGACCAATGGCGGAACCGGCGGCTGGGGCGACATCATCTTCGGCCGGCCTCAGCAGATGCCCTACCCCGGCGGCGGCCGCGGCGGCCCGGGTCCCTCCTACCCGCGCTCCCGCCTCCAGTCCGCCGGCACGGAGATCATCGCTCGTGAGTCCGGCGGCGACAGTCTGCGTGTGGACGACGCCAGCGCCCTGGACACCACGTTGTCCCGTCTCCGCCAGCGCTACTCGCTCTATTTCAGCTTGCCGGAAGGAGCGCGCGCGGGTCAGCAACGCGACATCGAGGTCCTGCTCTCCGCCTCGGCCGCCCGCCGCTACCCGGGCACCAATCTCCGCTACCGCGGCAACTACCATGCCGCGGCCAATGACTCCACGCCGGTCGAAGTGGGCCCGGATGATCCGGTCTCCAGCGACTCGGTGCCCACCGTGGTAACCAAGGCCCCAACCCCCACCGTCAAACGGCGCCCAGCCGGGGAAACCTACGGGTCGCCCGGCCCCACCAGTGACCCCAACGCCAGAACGGGCGGCTGGCGTCGCGTCGGCGATCCCGAACCAAAGACGCAGAAAGACCACTGGAAAGACCAGTAGGCTAACGCGTCCACCATAAATCGGGCGCCCCCGCCGGCACCCGTTCCGTGTGGGGTACGTCCAGACGCCGCAGTTCCGCTACCACCGCATCCACAACGGCCGGAATCGCCTCGCGCACGCCTCCAGACAGGCCCGCGCCCAGCGAGCAGTCCGCCGCCGCTACGCCCACCAGACACACCCGCTCCGGAGCGCCGCCGTGTTGCTCGGCCAGAAGGAGCGCCTCGCGCAGCCCCGCTGCATGAGGATCCGTTCCCTCCGCCGGCCTCGCGGCCAGAATCGCCTCCCGCTGCACCACCCGAATCGTACCCGGCGCCACTGACGAATCCGCCAGCGCGTCGATCAGCACCACGGTCCGGACACCCGCCAGGTGCAGCGCCAGGTCCATCCCCGGCGTCCCCAGATCCGCCACCTTGACACCGTCTGGAAACGTGTACCGGGCTTCCAGGTGCGCCACCGCCGCCGGTCCGGCTGCGTCGTCGCCCATCAGAACGTTGCCGATTCCAGCGATCAGCGTGTCGTGCATCTGCTTCAATTCAACATACCCTTCGCCTGGGAACTTACCGATTCCAACTGCCCGTCATGCCCGTGGATGCGCGTTATCGTAAACCCTCATCAGATCGGAAAGCGACAACTGCGTGTACTTCTGCGTCGTCGAAAGTGAAGCGTGTCCCAGCAACTCCTGAATCGCCCGTAGATCCGCACCGGCGCTCAGCAGATGCGTCGCGTACGCGTGGCGCAGTGAGTGCGGATGCAGAGCGCTGTCGCCCGCCAGCGCGATGGAATACATCTTGACGATCCCTCGCGCCCCGCGGTCCGTCAGCCGCCCGCCGCGGTGGTTCACAAAGACGGCCGCTTCGCCGTCCGCCGGCCGCCGCGCCGCCAGCCGCCGCACCTCCAGCCAACGCGACAGGGCCGCCATCGCCGCGCCCGGCACCGGCACCTGCCGCTCCTTCTTCCCCTTGCCCCGCACGCGCACCCAGCCCTCGCTCGTGTCGATCTCGCCCAGGTTCAATCCCACCAACTCGCTGATCCTCAGCCCGCAGCCATACAGCAGCTCAAACAGCGCCAGATCACGCTCCGGCATGGGCCGCTCCAGCTTGCCGGCCAGAATCTGATCGATCAGGCCGTTGGCCTGCGCCTCCGTCGGCACGGCCGGCAGTTTCCGGGGCATCTTCGGCGTCGTCAGCAGCTTCGCCCGATTCAGCCGGATCGCGCCCTGCCGCAAGCAATATTCAAAGAAAGCCCGTACGGCCGCGAGCTTCCGCCGGATGGTCGGTTTCGACAGTTTCTGCGCGTACAGATCCGCCATCCACTCTCGCAGCGCCAACTGATCAAACTCCGTGAGAGCGGGCGGAGCCAGTCCGGCGCGTGCAAAATACGACAAAAACTGCTCCAAATCGTCTTTGTAAGCGCGTACAGTGTGCACAGAAGCGCTCTCTCGCGACAGTTCCGCCAGATATTGCCCGATCCAGGTTTCCAGCTCAGACATAACCGTTCATGGCCTCAATTGCCCGGCGGCACACCTCCGCATGGCGCGCGCGCTTGTCCCGCTTCAGCTTCTTGCGCCACTCTTCGTCCAGCGCCGGCAACAGGTCAAAAGCGATGTTGGCCGGCTGGTAGTTGTTTGGATTGGCGTGGGTGATGAAGTGCGTCAACGAGCCGAGCGCTGTCTCGCGCGGCGCCGCCAGCGGCACCCGGCCGGTGGCCAGCGCCGCGGCGTGGCGTCCGGCCAGCAGCCCGGTCGCCATGGATTCGACATAGCCTTCCACGCCTGAGATCTGGCCGGCGAACAGAACTCGCGGATCGCTCTTCAGCGCCAGCGTTTCGGTCAGCAGTTGCGGCCCGTTGATG
>JBBQLF010000485.1:0-4257 GCA_038327695.1 Bryobacterales bacterium | reverse complement strand
AAACCAACCAGAACGTTCCGAGGAACTCGGCCATCGCTCTCTTGCCCAGTGACATCTTGATTTAGTCCTCCAAACTCGTCAAACTGCCGGCTGTGCCGGTTCGGGTCAGTATAGCTCAATCAGATGGATTCCAATGGCCCTTTCATGCGGGGGGCGCAGTTTCGCGGAACCTCCCTTCGGGCGGCGGCGTAAGAGAATGAGAGTACGCCATCGTGCCCACTTTCCAATGCTCCCTCTTACACCATGAGTTCAACCAACGTCCGCTATCACGCACTGGACAGCATGAGGGCCACTATGATGCTGTTAGGAATCTACCTGCACGTGGTCGTCGGCTACTCCGGAGATGGCCACTGGCCCTACATCGACCCCCATCCGACGCCCGTCCTCAATTTCACGCTGGGCATTATCCATGCGTTCCGGATGCCGGCGTTTTACGTGATGGCCGGCTTCTTTGGCGCGTTGCTTTGGAACGGGCGCGGACCGGCATCGTATTTTTCCAATCGCCTGAAGCGGATTGCGCTGCCGTTCGCGCTCTTCTGGTCTCTACTGTTTCCGATCATGGCCGCCATCGTAATTAGCCTGGAGCAGGGGACGCAGTATGTCGCGCCTGCATTCCTGAGTGGGGCCGTGCTGAAGCGGCTTCATCCTCTGCACCTGTGGTTTCTGGAATATCTGCTGATGCTGTACGCTATCGGCGCCCTGGTGGCGTGGTCCTCGCGCTGGTACCCGGGGGGCCTGATGGAGCGGATTCATGCAGGATACCGTTGGGCGCTGCAACGTCCGTATGCGCCGGCGCTTTTCGCTCTCTTCTCGTGGCTGCCGCTGGCGGCCATGCGCGGCAATCTGAAGGACTGCGATGGTTTCATACCCGAGCTCAACATCCTGGCGGCCTACGTGCCACCGTTCGCATTCGGCTGGCTGCTCTACCACCATCGCGATATGCTGGAGCGCTTCCGGAGCCACATCTGGATCTATCTGGCCCTGAGCGTGCCGGCCTTTCTTGTTTATGGCACGGTGCCCGGCGGTGAGCATCCGTTTGTGAAAGCCGCCGGGAATGTGCTGCTGTGCTGGTTCCTGACGTTTGCCTGCATTGGACTGTTTCTCAAGTTCTTTAGCGGGGCGAGCGTCCGATGGCGCTACATGTCGGACGCGTCGTACTGGCTGTTCATCATGCACATGCCGGTGGTCGTCGGCCTGCAGGTGGCCTTGCTGCCAGTGCCGCTGCCGGCTCTGGTGAAGGTGCCGATTGTACTGGCCATTGCAGTGGCGCTGCTGACGGTTTCCTATGATCTCATGGTGCGCCCAACCTGGATTGGGGCGTTGTTGAATGGCCGGCGGTATCCGCGCGGGTTAGCGGGCGCGCGGCGGGAGGAACTGGTGCCCGCTGCCGGCTGACGGTCACTCACCGCCGATCGCGGTAGGGGGTCCTGGCTTCGTACAGGGCGAGTTTTTGGGAGAGCATGGCAATCACTTGTTGGTTGTTGGTTGCCCAGTTGCCGCGCCATCGCCAGATTCCGGTTGGTGATCTGGACCGCTTCCGGAAATCGTCCCGCCTCCGCATAGGCCGCCGCCAGAGGCCAAGCCAGCCCCTCCATGCGGATCTGGCATATGCTAAATGGCCGCCGGGAGGCCAGCAAGCCGGCCGCCAGAGGCCACGCCCACCCCTCCATGCGGATCTGACATCTGCTAAATGTCAGCCGGGAGGTCGTCGAGCCGGTCGGCAGAGGCCACGCCCGCCCCTCCATGCGGATCTGGCAGATGCTAAATGGCAGCCGGGAGGCCGTCGAGCCGGCCGGCAGAGGCCACGCCCACCCCTCCATGCGGATCTGGCAGATGCTAAATGGCAGCCGGGAGGCCATCGAGCCGGCCGGGAGAGGCCATGCCCACCCCTCCATGCGGATCTGGCATATGCTAAATGGCAGCCGGGAGGCCAGCAAGCCGGCCCTGCCAAGGAGTTCTTCATGTTCCTCGCGTTCGCCCTTGCCCTGTTCCTTCAGCCTGCCCCGCCCGCGGGCTGGACCGATGCCTACGTCTACGGCAACGGAATCCGCATTCACTACTGGCACGCTGCCAATCCCGGCAAGCCCGCCATGGTCTTCGCCCACGGCTCCTCTGACGACGGCCTGTGTTGGACGAACTTCGCCAAGGAGCTTGCGGCTGGCTACGACATCTACATGGTGGACGCCCGCGGTCACGGACTGTCGGATCCGCCTAAGCCAGGCGATCCCGCCGACGCCCAGGTGGAAGACCTCGCCGCTTTCATCCGCGAGCTGAAACTGGTGAAGCCAATTCTGGTGGGGCACTCCATGGGCAGCAGTGCCGTCGCCTGGTTTTCGGCCAAGTATCCGGAGATCCCCAGAGCGGTCGTGCTGGAGGATCCTGGACTGACGCCGCGCCCGCCGGCCGCCGCCGCCCCGTCATCCACGCCGGAGGAGCGCCTCCAACGCATGATTCAGCGCAACAACGTCCCGCTGGAGCAACTGACCGCCGATTGCATGAAGAATAGCCCAAAGTGGGGGCAATCGGAGTGCGAGGTGTGGGCACCATCCAAACGCCGCCACCATCCGGCGACTGCTTTGGGCGGCATGGCGGGCCGCCCGCCGATGGCAGGAATCCTGCCGAAGATCAGCGCGCCCACGTTGATCCTGAAGGCCGATGCCGAGGGTGAGGCTCGCAAGAAAAACGAGGAATCGGCTGCCGCGCTGCCCCACGGCAAGCTGGTTCACATCGATGGCGCCGGCCACAATGTGCGCCGCGAGAACAAGGCCATGGCGCTGGCTACGCTGCGGGCCTTCCTGGCCGGGCTGCGCTAGGCTCGCCGGCGGATATGCTAACTTGTGAGCAGGAATGCTCTATCGCTTATCGCCGCCTAGCGTGGCCCGGGCCATTGTAGCTCTGGCCACCGCTCACTGCCTGTGCGCCCAGCCGCCGGCGGTCTCTAAAGAAGCCCAGGGACTGGCGCCCCGCGCCGCGCCCACCGACTATCAGGTCCAGGCCAAGGCTGGCAGTGTGACCATCGCCGCGGAGTTTACCGGCCACGGGATTCCTACGTCTCAAAGCCCACTCACTTCAGAGGACTACGTGGCGGTGGAGCTCGGGCTGTTCGGTCCGGCAGATGCGCGGCTGGTGATATCCGCCGCCGATTTTTCGCTCAAGGTCAACGGCAAGAAGACCGCCATGATCAGCCAGCCGTTCGGCCTGGTTGCCAAAAACATCAAGGATCCGGATTGGGTGCCGCCGGAGGCCCCCGAGAAGAAGTCGAAAGGCAGCATGGGAGGAAGCGGTGGAGCTCAGGGTGATGGCAATCCGCCGCCCGTGACGCCCAAAGTGCCGATCGAGCTGCTTCGTGGCTGGCAGCAGCGTCTGCAGAAGGCAGCGCTGCCCGAAGGCGACCGGGCGTTGCCCCAGGCGGGGCTGCTTTTTTCCAATACCGCGGCAAAGCCGATGGTATCCGCACGGTGGAATTGCTCTACGCCGGCCCGGCGGGCGCCGCCACGCTCACCCTGCAATAACGCGGGCGCCGGCAACTACTGCGCCGTCCACCCGCCGTCCACCAGCAGTGTGTGGCCAGTGATCATCGAGGCCGCCGGGGAGGCCAGGAACACCACCGCGCCCGCCACGTCCACCGGTTGGCCGACACGGTGCAGCGCCGCGATGCGCCGCTCCACATCGGCGCGGAATTCCGGGTTGGCCAAATAGGGCGCTGTGCTGGGCGTCTCGATATACGTGGGTGCCACCACGTTCACATTGATCCCGAATTGGCCCCATTCCACGGCCTGGCACTTTGCCATATGCGCGATGGCCGCCTTCGTCATGCAGTACACAGACACCCCCGGCAGCGCCACCGTGCCGGCCTGCGAGCCCAGGTGGATGATCCGTCCGCCACCGTGGCGCATCATCACCCGCGCCGCCTCCTGGCTGGCGAAGAACGTCCCCTTCAGGTTCAGGTTCATGACACTGTCGTAGTCCGCCTCGCTCACCGTCTCGGCGTTCCCCACAATGGCAAAGCCGGCGTTGTTCACCAGGATGTCGAGCCGCCCGAAATGCGCCACGGTCGTCTCCACGGCCGCCCGGATCTCGTCCAGACTCGTGACGTCCATCTGCACGGCCAGGCTCTGCCGGCCCATTTCTGCGATGGCGTCCGCCAATCCGCCGCCGGCCCGCTTGTCGCGCAGGCCCAAAGCCACGCCAGCACCGGCGTGCGCCAGCGCCAGCGAGATGGCGCGGCCCAACCCGCGCGCCGCTCCGGTCACCAGC
>JBBQLF010000484.1:0-4290 GCA_038327695.1 Bryobacterales bacterium | reverse complement strand
CTCTCCCGAGCCGCGCCCCTCTCCCGAGCCGCGCCGCTCTCCCGAGCCGCGCCTCCCAACCGAACCGCGCCCCCCTAACGAGCCGCGCCCCCCAACCGAGCCGCGCCGCTCTCCCGACCCGCCACTGCCTTCAGAGCCGCGACCGTCAGGGCGCGTTACCGCCCACGCCGTCACACAGCTCCCGGCACGCAACCACTAACCCGTAACCAAGGACCCCCCCCCATGCGTATCTGGACATTCGACACCACCCTCCGCGACGGCACCCAGGGCGAAGCCGTCTCCTTCTCCGTCGAGGACAAAATCCTCATTACCCAGAAGCTCGACGACCTGGGCATCGACTACATCGAGGGCGGCTGGCCAATGTCCAATCCCAAGGACAAGGAGTTCTTTGAAAAAGCCAAGTCCCTCAAACTCAAGCACGCCAAGCTGGTGGCCTTCGGCGCCACCCGCTTCGCCCGCAACCCCGTCGAGCACGACGCCAACGTCCTCGCCCTGCTCGCCGCCGAAACCCCCGTCATCTCCATCTTCGGCAAAACCTGGGACATCCACGTAACCCGCGTCCTCGGCATCACGCTCGAAGAAAACCTGACCCTCATCGCCGATACCGTCCGCTTCCTCAAGGAGCACGGACGCGAAGTGGTTTACGATGCAGAGCATTTCTTCGATGGCTACCACGCCAATCCCGAATACGCCCTCCGTACCCTCGAAGCCGCCAGGGAAGCCGGCGCCGACGTCCTCTGCCTCTGCGATACCAATGGCGGCACCCTCACCCATCGCCTCGCTGAGATCGTAGCCGTAGTCCGCGGCCGCTTCGACGGCATCCTCGGCATTCACTGCCACAACGATTGCGATCTCGCCGTCGCCAACACCATCGCCGCCGTCGAGCACGGCGTCACCCACGCCCAGGGCTGCATGAACGGCTACGGCGAACGCTGCGGCAACGCCAACCTCGCCAGCGTCATCGCCATCCTCGAAGCCAAGCTCGGCCACTCCACCATCGGCCCGGACAAGCTCACCTCGCTCACCTCCGTCGCCCACTTCATCGCCGAACTCGCCAACCTGCCGCTCTTCCCCAGCCAGCCGTTCGTCGGCCGCTCCGCCTTTGCCCACAAGGGAGGCATGCACGTCTCCGCCGTACTCAAGGACTCCATGACCTATGAGCACATCAAACCGTCTGTCGTCGGCAACCGCCAGCGCGTCCTCCTCAGCGATCTCAGCGGCCGCGGCAACGTCCTCTACAAACTGGAACAGTACGGCCTCGGCGACCGCCTGAAGGACGACGCCAAACGCGAGCTCCTCGAACGCATCAAGAACCTCGAGTATCAAGGCTATGAACTCGAAGCCGCCGAAGGCACCTTCGAACTCCTCGTCCGCGAAGCCCTCCAGCCCGGCCTCCACTTCTTTGAAGTGGTGAGCTTCGAGGTCGGCACGCGCATGATCGGCAGCCGCCCGTCGGAGACCTCCGCCACCATCATCCTCCGCATCACCGACGCCATCCACTCCGCCACCGCCACCGGCGAAGGCCCCATGAATGCCCTGGATCTCTGCCTCCGCCAGTGTCTCTCGGCGAGCTATCCAGCTATCGCCGATGTCCGCCTCACTGACTACAAGGTCCGCGTCGTCAATACCGACAAGGGCACGGCGTCCAAGGTGCGCGTACTCGTCGAATGGTCCGATCACCGCCGCAGTTGGGCCACCGTCGGAGTCAGTGACAACGTCCTGGAAGCCAGTTGGAACGCGCTCGTCGATGCCATCCGCCTGGAACTGATGCGTCTCGCCGACAAGGACGAATCCATTGAGAAAGCCGTCGAGGACTACTGCTGGGGCGTCTGAGGCCATCCTGCGGGTCATTCGTTCCATCCCCAAGGGCAAGGTCGCCAGCTACTCCGCCATCGCGGCTGCGGCCGGCTTTCCGCGCCACCACCGGTTCGTCGTGCGGCTGTTATGCCTCCACGGCAAGTCACTCCCCTGGCAACGCGTCGTCGGCGCCGGAGGAGAGATCAAGCTACGCATGGGCCCGGCGCTCGATCAGCGCCTGCGCCTCGAAATGGAAGGGGTCCCTTTTCGCGGCAGGAGGGTGGACCCAGGTCATATACTGTCGTCAGAGGAGTTAGTATGCATCGCCCAGATCTCTCCCGCCGCCACTTCGCCGCCACGCTAGCGGCGTCCGCTCTCACTCTCCGCGCCGCGCCCGGCGATTGGACCCCGTTGTTCGACGGGCGTTCGCTCAAGGGTTGGAAGCCCAGCGAAAACACCCGTTCCTGGAAGATCATCGACGGCGCGCTCGCCGCCGACGGTCCCCGCTCCCACCTGTTCTATGACGGCCCGGTGAACGCGGCCGCGTTCCGCAACTTCGAACTGGAAGTGGAAGTCATGGCCGCCCGGGAAGCCAACTCCGGTGTCTACTTCCACACCGTGTTCCAGGAGAAAGGCTTCCCGCAGAAGGGCTTCGAGATCCAGGTCAACAACACCGCGCTGGGCGAGGGGACGTATCGCGAGCGCAAGAAGACCGGCTCGCTGTACGGCATCCGCAACGTCTACAAGCAACTCATCGCCGACAACGAGTGGTTCACGATGAACTTGCAGGTGCGCGGCAAGAACATCCAGGTGCGCCTCAACGGCACGCTCGTTGTGGACTACACCGAGCCCACGCCGGCGGTGCTGGCCGAGGGCAGCGAGCGCGGCCGCGTCCTCGACGCCGGCACCTTTGCGCTGCAATGCCACGACCCCGGCTCCAAGGCCCGCTACCGTGCCGTGCGCGTGCGGCCCCTGCCGGACGACACGCCCACGCCCGATGGTGCGGTTGCCGCCGAGGTGGATGAGGGCTTTCAGGACATCCTGAATCTCGCCGCCAAGAATTACCCGATCGTGGATTCCCACGTCCACCTCAAGAGCGGCCTCACTCTCGAACAGGCCCTGGCGCGCTCGCGCCGCGACGGCATCTTCTACGGCATCGCTGTCAACTGCGGCAAAGGTTTTCCGGTGCAGGACGACAAGAGCCTGCGCGAATTCCTCCAGACCATGAAGGGCCAGCCGTGTTTTATCGCCATGCAGGCCGAGGGGCGCGAGTGGACACAGATGTTCTCGCAATCGGCCGCCGCTCTGTTCGACTATATCTTTACGGATTCCATGACCTGGACGGACAATCACGGCAAGCGCATGAGGACGTGGATTCCGGCCGAGGTCGGCACCATTGCCAATCCACAGGAGTTTATGGAGACGCTGGTGGATCGCGCCACTGGCATCCTGGAGCGCGAGCCGGTGGATATTTACGTCAACCCCACCTTCCTGCCCGACGCTCTGGCCAACGGCTACGAAAAGCTGTGGACCGATGCGCGGATGAAGAAGGTGGCCGCCGCGGCCGCGAAAGGCGGAGTGGCCGTCGAGATCAACGATCGCTACAAACTCCCGTCTGCCAGCTTCATCCGGGTCTTCAAGGAAGCCGGTTGCCGGTTTACTTTCGGCACCAACAACGGCGGCCCCAACGACCTCCGGCGCTGCGACTACGGCCGCCAGATGGTGAAGGAGTGCGGCCTCCGGTGGCAGGATTTCTGGACGCCCGGCGCCTTCGGGCCGAAAGCGGTGGAGCGAAAGGGCGGCGTGCTGAAGGGCTGATGCGCTACTTCATCTCACAGGAAATTCCGCCGTTCCGCCGAGTGCTGCTGGTGGAAAGCGGCTCACGCTACTTGTTCGAGAACATGCTGGCGGGCCTCTACGGCAACCACGCGGAGAACGAGCGGGTGGACCTGATCACGTGCTTCCCCGGTCTGCCGAAGGGCTTCGATCCCGGGCGCGGCGAGGTTTTCCGGGTGACCGGCTATCTGGGCCGGCCGGCGCGCAAGGCGTTCTACGCGCGGCTCAAGGCGGAGCGGTACGACGTGACCGGCATCATCTGTTCGGGTGAGCCGATCATGACCAAGTGGAAGTGGGCGCTGGCCTGGCAGGTGCCCGCCAAGCTGTTTATCCTGAATGAGAACGGCGACTACTTCTGGGTGGACCGCGGTCAGCTTGGCACCATAAAGTACTTTGCACTATACCGCGCCGGGCTGTCCGGCGCCGGCGGCGTCACAACGCTGGCGCGGCTGGTGCTGTTTCCTTTTACGTTCGCTTACCTGCTGCTGTTTGCGGCATACGTCCATCTGCGGAGGATCGCAAGAACATGAAAGCCGTTTTCGTTTCGGAGTTCGGCGGCGTCGAGAAGCTGCGTTACGAGGAGTTGCCGGTGCCTGAATTGCAGGCCGGGCAGGCCCTGGTGAAGATCAGCGCCTCGGGCGTGAACTTCATCGACAT
>JBBQLF010000483.1:0-4299 GCA_038327695.1 Bryobacterales bacterium | reverse complement strand
CCTTCCTGATCTGGGTAGTGTCAGGGGTCTACATGTGGTGGACGCTGCCGGCGCTGCGGCGGTGGGGCTGGGTGGCGGTGGCGGGCGGCTTGGTTTCGTTTGGGTTGTTCCTTTGGCTGTTGTAGCGAGCGGCTGTGTAATAAGATGTGGGCGATGTCAGTGTTTCGCAGCCTAGTGTTTCGCAGCCTGCTGTGGTCGTGTGTGGTGGCCGGCGCCGCGTGCGGGCAGGGCTGGCCCGGTCTGATCGGCGCGGGAATCGGCGATGGGTTGGAAGGATCCCGGTCCAAGATGTTTGTCGACGTGGCGCGGGGCCACCGGCCGATGCGGGAACTGGGTAAGGCGACGGCCGCGCCGGTGGATGAGAACGGCTGGCCTACGGCGGACGCCTCCACAGTGCTATTCGACATCCGGCCCGTGCCGGCGTGGGCGCCGCCGATCGACGATCCCGAGCAGTCCCAGCCCGACTGGTCCGGCACCTATAGGCTTTCCTTCCAAGGGCAGGCGGATCTGCAGGGCTACGACCGGTCGCTGATTCACATCCAGAATCCCGTTTACGACGCGGAGACCAATACGACTCGCGCCGACTGCATCATTGACCCCGGACTGGGCCTGTTCGGGATCGAATTTGCCAACACGCGGCGGACTCCGGACAGCGAGGCCGGGACCGGGTTCACCAATCTGAAGCTGATTCGTCCGGGCTATGCGGAGGACACCACGCAGGTGTTCACCGGCGAGTTTCTGGCCACGCTACAGCCGTTCAGCGTAATCCGATTTATGGGCTTCCTGATGACGAACAACACCAACCCGTTCTTCGGAGATGAAAAGAACAAGATCGAGTGGAGCGACCGCCGTTTGCCTACCGACGCCACGCAGCAACGCACGCCGGCACGGGCAGCGGGCGTGGCGTGGGAGCATGCCATCGAGATCTGCAACCTGACCGGCAAGGATCTGTGGCTGAACATTCCTATCGCTGCCACGGACGGCTACATCCGGCAACTGGCCACTTTGCTGCGCGACACGCTGAAGCCCGAGATCAAGATCTATATCGAGAACAGCAACGAGGTTTGGAACAGCTTCTTCCTGCAGTACACCTACAACAAGATGGCCGCCGCCAGCGAAATTGAGAATGGCGATCCGTATCTCAACAGCCCAGTGCCGCCGGCCAGCGGGCGGCAGGATGTGTGGCTCCAGCGGCGCAATGCGCTGCGCCTGGTGACGGCGATGCGCATCTTCGGCGAGGTTTTCGGCCCGGAGCAGATCAATCAGAGGCTGCGCGGGATTTACGCGTGGTGGACGATCAAGCCTGGCGAGTATCGCTCCACGCTGGATTGGGTGAAGCTGCATTTTGGCGAGCCGCGGGATCTGTTCTGGGCGATTGGCAAGACGAACTACTACAACGACGCCAAGGCGCGCGGAGACCAGGGGCCGGAGGCCGTGGTTGCTCTGATGCAGGCCGACAGCGACGTGGGCCGCAACGCCACGCGGACGTTGAAGTATGTGGCCGACGACTACGGCCTGCGGCTGGTTGCCTACGAAGCCGGGCCGGACAACGGCGGGAACGACACCCGGAATATCGGCAACCGCATTCGCGCCAACCGGCTGCCGGAGATGGGCGAACTGATGAAGCGCGACTTCGTGGAGAACTGGCTGCCGCTGGGCGGCGGCCTGTACATGTATCTGGAAGTGGTTTCGGCGTACTCCCGCTACGGATGTTGGGGGCACACAGAGGACGCCGCCAATTTGAAGACGCCGCGTTTTCGCGCCGTTTACGATTTGGTGGGGCTGGCGCAGCCGGAGTGAAGCTGCCCGTCGATGCGCTGCTGCCGGCCCTGGTGGAGTCTCTGCGCAACCACCCCAATCTCGTGCTGGAAGCGCCTCCGGGCGCGGGTAAGACGACTCGTGTGCCGCCGGCGCTGTTGACGGCCGGATATGGCGAGGTGCTGGTGCTGGAGCCGCGCCGGCTGGCCGCGCGCCTGGCAGCGCGGCGGGTGGCGTCGGAGATGGGCGAAGCGGTGGGCGAGACGGTGGGCTATCAGGTGCGGTTCGAGTCCGTGGCCGGGCCGAAGACGCGGATCCGGTTTCTGACCGAAGGCGTGTTGACGCGGCGGTTGCTGGCCGATCCGGAGTTGGGCGGAGCCGGCGCGGTGGTGCTGGATGAGTTTCATGAGCGGCACCTGGAGGGCGACCTGGCATTGGCTCTGCTGCGGCGGTTGCAGAAGGGGCGACGGCCGGATCTGCGGCTGGTGGTGATGTCGGCGACGCTGGACGGGGGCAGGGTGGCGAGTTACCTGGACGGGTGCCCGGTGCTGCGCAGCGAGGGACGGCTGTATGCGATGACGGTGGCGTATACGCCGCATTCGGCCGAGACGCTGGAGGCGCGGGTGGCCGGCGCGGTGGAACGGGTGCTGCGCGAGGAATCGACGGGGGACGTGCTGGTTTTCCTGCCTGGCGCGGCGGAGATCCGGCGCTGCCAGCGCGCGGTGCGGGGCAATGCGCTGGTGCTGCCGCTGTATGGCGATCTGCCGCCGGAGGAGCAGGACCGGGCTGTGCAGCCTGCAGTGGGGGGCCAGCGGAAAGTGATCCTGTCCACAAACGTAGCGGAGTCTTCGGTGACGATTGAGGGTGTGCGGGCGGTGGTGGACTCGGGGTTGGCGCGAGTGGCGCGGGATAATCCGTGGACGGGCTTGCCGAGGGTGGAGGTGCAGCGCGTGCCGCGAGCGTCGGCGATCCAGCGGGCCGGGCGGGCGGCGCGGACCGGGCCGGGGCTGGTGATCCGGCTGTACACGGAAGAGGATTTTCTGCGGCGGCCGGAGCACGACGAGCCGGAGATCACGCGGCGGGAACTGGCGCAGCTTTGCCTGGATTTGCACGCCGCCGGGTTGCGCGATCCGCACGCGATGACGTGGCTGGACGCACCGCCGGAGACGGCGTTGGGGCCGGCCGAGGAGTTGCTGCACCGTCTGGGCGCACTGGACGCCGACGGTGGCATCACGAAGTTTGGAAGGGAGTTGGCCGCTCTGCCGTTGCATCCGCGGCTGGCGGCGCTGGCGTTGCATGGGGGTGTGGAGGGGATGGCGGCGGCGGCGCGGCTGGCCTCGGGCGGCCGGGGCAACGCGGCGCAGATCGAATCGCAACTGCGGAGAATGGTCCGGCGGCGGCCGGCGCAGGATCTGCACAAGGCTTATCTGCTGGCGTTTCCGGATCGGGTGGGGCGGCGGCGGAAGAGCAATGAGGTGCTGCTTTCAGGCGGTAGCTCGGCCGTTCTGGCCGTCGCATTGGGAAACGACGCTGGCGTGGGAAAGGCGGAGTTTCTGGTGGCGCTGGATATCGAGGAGCGGCCGGAGCAGGGGCTGCCGCTGATCCGGCAGGCGTCGCCGGTGGAACCGGACTGGCTGCTGGATCTGTTTCCCGATCTGGTGACGGCGCGCGAGACGGTGGAATGGAACCGGACGGCGGAGCGCGTGGAGGCGGTGAGCGCGCTGGTCTACGATCAACTGGTGCTGGCGGAGACGCGCGGGACGATGCCGGACGCGGCGGCGGCGGCGGAGATGCTGGCCGGCAAGGCGCTGGAGGCGGGCTTGCACCGCTTTGCCGATCCGGATGCGGTACAGGGGTTGCGGGACCGGGTGGCGTTCGCGGGGCTGGCGGAGCTGGACGCCGGCGCGGCGCTGCGGGCGCTGAGCGCGGGGCTGCGGAGCTTGGCGGAGTTGGAGACGCGGACGCGGGACGGGGGGCTGGAGCGAATGATGCTGGAACTGGCCGGGGGTGGGGCGAGGGAGGGGCTCAGCCGGCTGGCGCCGGAGTGGCTGACTCTGCCTTCGGGCCGCAAGACGCGGGTGCACTACACGCCGGGCCAGCCGCCCTGGGTGGCGTCGCGGTTGCAGGACTTCTTCGGGCTGCGGGAGACGCCGCGGGTGGGCGCCGCGGGCGTGCCGCTGACGGTGCATCTGCTGGCGCCGAACCGGCGGCCGGTGCAGATGACGCAGGACTTGGCCGGGTTCTGGGAGCGGCTGTATCCGCAAGTGCGGAAGGAGCTTTCACGACGCTATCCGCGGCATGCTTGGCCAGAGAATCCTTACAATACAAGCAAGGACTGAGATGCGATCACTTGTTCTCGTTTTGATGATTGCCGCAGGGTGCGCCGCGCAGGAGTTGCCACGCGGGCTGTGGGACGCCGTGTTGACCCTGGAAGGGCGCCAGGTGGCGTTTAAGCTGGAGTTACAGGGTGCGGGCCCGGCGCTGAAGGGAGCGCTGCAGGACGGCGACCAGCGCGTCTGGAGCACGTCGGCGACCTATGAG
>JBBQLF010000482.1:0-4315 GCA_038327695.1 Bryobacterales bacterium | reverse complement strand
CAGCCCTCGGTGCATCAGGATGTCGCACTCGTCGTGCTGACGATGATTCGCGTTCTGGCCTATACGTTGATGATGGTCTTTTATCATCGCCAGGTTCGAAGCCAAAGCCGGAAGGCTCCGCCCAGCTTTTGTGAGGTTGCCGGACTCCTGGCGCTGGCGTTGCTCGAAGAAGGCGCCGATTCTGGTTGAGTTACGAGCGACGCGCGCAGCGCCCTGTTCTGCCTCTGAGCGCCTTGATCGACGGGTGCTCTACTCTCCATTGCCCCAGCCATCGTTTCCTGTCCGCAACCTCGTCCTCCCCCGCCCTAAACCACCTCTCCCGAGCCAAAAACGCCCTCGCAAGAATGGCCCGCCCGTCAGTCAAGCCGCAAAATCAACAAAAGCAGTCAGAGCCCCCGGTCCGGCCCCACGTTACGAAATCGCTGGACTCCGGGTCCCCGCCTGTTGCGCTGGAGTTGCCTTGGTGATACACCTGTCCACATGTTACGCACTCTGACGGTTTTCACTCTTTTCGGGCTCGGCTTGCCGGCCCAGACGGCGGTGGCTCCGGCCGCCCTGGATCCCGGCCTGGCCCAGGTGGTGCAGGTGGCCATCGTGACAAAGGACATCGAGGCTTCGGCCCGCCGCTGGGCGGCCGTGCTGGGCATGGAGGTGCCAAAAATCACCACCACCCGCCCGGGCCAGGAAGTGAAGGTGATGTTCAAGGGCCGGGCGTCGGCGGGCCAGGCCAAGCTGGCTTTCTTCAAGTTGGGGCAGGTGGTGCTGGAACTCATCGAGCCGGTCGGCCAGGGCACTTCCTGGAAGCAGTACCTGGACCAGCACGGCGAAGGCGTCCAGCATCTAGGCTTCCAGGTCAAGGACATGGATCAGGCCATCGCCAACGCAGCCAGGTCCGGCATGGCTGTGCTCCACCGGGGCCGCTATGATAAAGACAATGGAGATTACGTTTACGTCGAGAGCGAGAAGCCGCTCGGTGTGACGCTGGAGTTTCTCCATTCCGATCCGCCCAAAAAATGACACCCGGAGTGCACCGCCATCTGCTGTTCTTCAAGCCCTTCGGCGTATTGACCCAGTTCACGCCGGAGCCGGGTTCGCCGCACCGGACTTTGAAGGACTACATCGATGTCCCGGACGTGTACGCCGCCGGGCGCCTGGACGCCGACAGCGAGGGACTCCTGCTGCTGACCACCGACGGTGAGTTGCAGCATCTGCTCACCCATCCGCGGCACGCGCACCCCCGTACGTACTGGGCGCAGGTGGAGGGCGCCCCGCGGCCGGAGCAGGTGGAGTTACTCGGGCTTGGCGTCCCGTTGAAGGACGGCACCACCCGGCCGGCGTTGGTGCGCGTGCTGGAGGCTGAGCCGGATCTGCCGCCGCGCGTTCCGCCCATTCGTGTGCGCCATGCCATCCCCACGGCCTGGCTGGAGTTGACGCTCACCGAAGGGCGCAACCGCCAGGTGCGGCGCATGACCGCCGCGGCGGGCTTGCCCACCCTGCGCCTGGTGCGAGTGGCCATCGGCGGCTTGCGGCTGGAGGGCCTGGCGCCTGGCCAGTGGCGGGACCTCTCGCCGCGCGAGGCCCGCGAGCTGAGCCTCCTACGGGCCGCCGCGCGCGGCAACCGTTGTCTCTGAGCCAGCCACGCGGCTGTATACTTGTGGGCGAAACTTCGCTTCAGGAGGCTCACCCGCATGGCTGAACAGAACGATTCCACCCAGGACCGCCGAGGATTTCTGCGCACCGCCGGCGGCGGGCTGGCCCTCGCCGCCGCGGCCCCAGCGCCGCCCGTGGCAGAGGCAGACAAGAAGAAGTTGGCCCGCATCGCATCCAACACCTGGCCCATCCGCCAGCTCTTCAAGTCCGCCGGCACGCGCACCAGTCCGGTGACGGCTGAAATGAAGAAGAAGTATGGCGAGATCACCATGCTCGACTTTCCGGCGTTCACCAAAGACACGTTTCCGGGCGTCACCCACATGGACCTGTTCTCCGGCCTGTTCGGCGACGTCACGGACGAGACCATGTACGCCACCACCGAGATGACCTTCAACGGAAACACGCGCAAGGTGCGGGAGTTTGACCCGTCCAGCGCGCCGGGCCGCAAGTGGCTGGACCAGATGGCCAACGCCATGGCGAAGACGGGGACCAGGTGCCAGCACGTGTCCAACAATGCGCCGCGCGACATCTGCGACCCCGATCCGGCCCGCCGCAAGGCCGGCGTCGAAGTGGCCAAAAAGTGGCTGGATGGCTCGGCCGCGCTGGGCGCCAAATCGATGCGGGTCAATAGCGGCGGCCCCCGCATCGCACCCTCGCCCGTGGCCACGTCCGATTACCCGAAGAACGACGAATTGGCCAAGGCGCTGGCGCTCTGCATCGAATCGTTCCAGGAGATGGCCGAGCACGGAGCCAAGGCCGGCGTGATTGTGACGCTGGAAAACCACTGGGGCCTGACGGCCAATCCCATCAATATCCGGATCATCATCGACGAGGTCAAGAGTCCCTTCTGCGCCGCCTCGCCGGACTTCTGCAACTGGGAGCATGAGTACCTGATGTATCACGGCCTGGCGGCGCTGGCCACCTATGCGCCCACCGTGGTCCACGCCAAGTACTGGAACCGCTGGAAGGACCCCGACGTGCAACGCTGCGTCCGGATCATGGAAAAAGCGGGCTTCCGGGGCATCTATGCCCTCGAATACGAAGACGGCCCATGGGACGGCGTAGAGGGCGCCAAGTACCTGTACAAAGAGGTTCTGGCCGCGCTGTAGGGCTCGTCACGTTGCGTTCGGGCTCCCTTGCCATCGCGTCTCAGTCACGCTTTCCGAGCCCCAACCACAACTTGTGAGTGCCGAGTTCCAGCCTTTCAGGTCGCCTTCGGTTCTGCAATCCGCATGGCGAGCCGCGAGTGCTCGATACTCAGATCGATCCACTGGTCAACCAGACGCTTGAACCGCTTGTAAGTCACGATCTGGCGGCGAAGTTCCTTGACCCACTCCTGGCGGACGTACTCCGTGCGGCTCTTCATTTGACGGGTATAGCTGATCTGCCAGTAGGCCCCGGCGTGGCGTTGGGGATCCTTGTACTGGCGGGTCAGCGAACCCGGGCGCATCGGGCCGATCTCCTGTAGCGTCCTCTTGATCCGATCCATCCTCCGCTCGATCTGCTGAATCCGTCTTTTGCTCATGAAGCCTCCTTCCGGCTTGCTGGTATAGCATATCTATGCTCTGCTATGCCGGGGCAATTGTCAAGCCTGGCAAACCGGAATATCGAGCCAACGGGCAAGGAGGCCGCTCATGCTCTGGAACGACTGGTGGAATCTGGTGTGCGAATTACAGCCCGCTTGTGCCCGAACCCGGACCTTCTTGTGGATGGCTCTCTGCCTGGCGGGAACCTCCACCCGCAAGGATCTGCTGGGGGTCACCAGTATCGTGCGCGCCCTGGGCTTGACGCCGGCCTGCTACGACCGGCTCCTGGACGTGTTCCACAGCCCGGCCCCGGATCTGAATAAGCTCACCCGCGCCGGGAGCGGTCTGGTCTTCCGGTTCCACCCCGCCATCCTGCGCGTGAACGGCCGGCCCGTCCTGGCCGGCGACGGCATCAAGGTAGCCAAGGCCGGACGGAAGATGCCCGGGGTCAAAAAGCTCCATCAACAGTCCGGCTCCAACACCAAGCCGGAGTACATCTTCGGCCACTCCTGCCAGGCGATCGCCGTGCTCACCCAAGCCTTGTCTAGCGTATTTGCCTTGCCTTTGGCCTGTCGCATCCACGAGGGCGTGGTGTTTTCCAACCGCGACCGGCGAACCCTGCTGGACAAGATGGTCCTGCTAATCGACTCACTGAAACTGGAGGAGCGGTTCTACTTCGTGGGGGACGCCTACTATGCCACCGGCAACATCGTTCGCGGGTTGCTGGCCCGCGGCAACCACTTGGTCACCCGGGTCAAGAGCAACAGCGTAGCTTTCTGGCCGGCCACGCCCCCACTGCCGAACCACCCGCGGCCCAGGGGCAGGCCTGCCAGGTACGGGAAGAAGATCAAGGTCGCAGCGCTGCTGAAGGACACCAGCCAGTTCCAGGAGGCGCCCAGCCCCGTCTATGGCGAGAAGGGAGTGACCTTGCGGTTCCGCACCGCCGGCATGTTGTGGCGCCCCGTCGGCATCCTCGTCCGTTTCGTCGTGGTACTCCATCCCCGTCGCGGCGCAATCCTGCTGATGAGCACGGACCTGACCCTGTCCCCCCTGGACATCATCCGCATCTATGGTCTGCGATTCAAGATTGAAGTGTCCTCCAAGCAGGCCCTCCGGGTCATCGGCGCGTATGCCTATCA
>JBBQLF010000481.1:0-4319 GCA_038327695.1 Bryobacterales bacterium | reverse complement strand
TCGCCGGACCATTTCGGCTGGATGCCGACTACACGTGCGACCAGACGGACCAGATCAAGGGAGCAGCCATCCGTGCGGCGGATGCAACGGTCGACTTCAGAAACTACAGCCGTGTGTTCATCGTCATGCCATCGACGGGTTCCTGTAGCTGGACGGCCCAGGGGTCAGTGGGCTGCGGCACGCTCACATCTCCTGGCGATGGTGACTTTCAGGCTTCCACCAGCTGGCTGAAGGTCGAGGCCGATTGGCCGGCCACCAAGTTCGCCGAAGCCGCCACTCATGAGGGGGGGCATAATCTCGGCCTGCAGCATGCGCGGTCACTGGACTACGGCGCAGCGGCGCTCGGACCGCCGGGTGTCGACGGCATCGTCGGGGAGTACGGTGACAGCTTCTCCAACATGGGGACCGGTCCCGGCCACTGGGCCGCGCCCCACAAGAGCCTGCTCGGATGGTTCCCGTCGCCGGCCAACGTCCAACAGGTGGAACAGCCGGGCGCGTTTGTGATCCGGCCGCTCGAGACCGCCTCCTCTTCGGCCCAGAGCCTGCGTGTGCGCCGGGGCGCCCAGGCCAATCAGTGGCTCTGGCTGGAGTACCGGCAGGCGTCTGGCCTCGATGCGGCCCTCCCGGCCGGGGCCTTCGCCGGAGCGATGGTTCATTACGAGGATGCCGGCAACCCTGGCGCCGCGCTCGATACGAGACTTCTGGATTTCAATCCCGCATCCACGCCCAACAGTTTCAGCGATGCCCCGTTGCCGTCCGGCCGCGGCTGGTCTGACCCTTACTCGAACTTGACGTTTTCGGTCGGAGCCGCCACCGCGAGTGGACTCGACGTGACCGTGGCCTACGACACGCCTTGCGCCACGCTCTCGCCTCAGGCCCGCACGCACGGGCCGGAGGCGGAGACGGGCACCATCTCGGTAGCCGGCGCCGCGTCGTGCAGTTGGCAGGCCGTCGCCAACGCCGGCTGGATTGCCCTGACCGGAGCACAATCCGGCTCCGGCGGCGGCTCGGTGGCTTACTCGCTCCAGGCGAACACGACCGATTTCGAGCGGCAGGGCACGATCTTTATCGGACGCCAGGCTTTCGCGGTAACTCAGTCACCCCAGCCGCAAGCGTTATCAGTCTCGCCAAGCGCGGGCAGCGGCGCCAGCCAGACCTTTTCCCTCCTGTTTCGGGACTCCACAGACTACCGCCTGCTGCAATGGGCCGATGTGAACTTCACCTCCAACGCAAGCACGCCGGGTTCCTGCTACGTGCGCTATGACGCAGCCGTTGGCGGCGTCAGCCTGCGGAACGACGGCGGCACGGCCTGGATTGGGCCCGTTACGCCAGGCGCCGGCGGCGTGGTGCAAAACAGCCAGTGCGCCTTGAGTGCGGCGGGCTCTTCAGTGAACGGCGCCGGCGCCACCCTCACACTAAACCTGGCGCTCAGCTTCAAAGCGGGCTTCCTCGGTGCCAGGGACGTCTACCTGCAGACGCGCAACGCCACGTACAGCACAGGCTGGCAACAGCGAGGCACATGGACGGTGAACGCGGCGCCGGCAGTCTTGTCGGTGACTCCGGACGCAGGCAACGGACCAGCCCAGATCTTCAACGTCGTGGTTTCCACGCCTGGAGGCTACGGCACCCTCTCCGGCATACAAGTGAACTTCGCCACCACTGCAGGTGCCGGCGCCAACACTTGTCTCGTGGCCCTCTCTCCCTCGGCCGGCAGCATGTGGGCCTCGCTTTTGGACGATGGCGGGACCACCTGGACGGGCGTGATGCTGGGCGGCTCAGGCAAGGTGGGAAACTCCCAGTGCGTGTTGTACGGCCCCGGTTCGTCGGCCAGCGGCTCGGGCAACGAATGGAGAGTGAATCTGTCCGTCGCCTTCAGGCCGGCCTTTGCCGGGGCGAAGAAGATCTGGGTGCAGGCGGCGAGCATCGGCTACTGGACCGATTGGCAATTGCGCGGCTCCTGGACGGCAACGAGCTCCCCTCTGGCCGAGTCCGTAATTCCAGATGCCGGTTCTGGCACCAGCCAGGCGTTTGCCTTGTCCTACTCGGACCCGGCCGCCTACACCAACCTCCAATGGGCGGACGTGAATTTCAACTCCAGCACGAGCACGGCAAACTCCTGCTACCTGCGCTATGACGCGGCCACCGGCGGAGTCAGCCTGCGCAACGACGGCGATACGGCGTGGCTCGGGCCGGTGCCGCCGGGTGGAAGCGGGGTTTTACAGAACACTCAGTGCCTGCTGAGCGCCGCGGGCTCTTCTGTGAGCGGCGCGGGCGCCAACCTGACCTTGAGCGTGGCTTTGAGTTTCAAGCCTGCGATTCAGGGCGCCAGAAACGTCTACCTCCAAACGCGAAACGCCTCCGCCAGTACCGGCTGGCAGTTGCGGGGCACCTGGACGGTGAACGCGGCGCCGGCGATCTTGTCGGTGACGCCAGATACGGGCGGCGGCCTGGCCCAGGTCTTCAGTGTGGTCGTCTCCACGCCGGGCGGCTACAACAACCTCGCCGGCCTGCATGTGAACTTCGGCACCACCGGAAGCGCCAACGCCAATACCTGTCTTCTGGCAATGGCGCCCTCCGGCTCCGGCATGTGGGCCTCGCTGCGCGATGACAGCGGAACCAGTTGGGCGGGTTTGCTGTTGGGCAGCTCAGGCAAGACGGAGAACAGCCAGTGTGTGTTGGACGGACCTGGTTCGTCGGCCAGCGGTGCAGGCACTGACTGGACGGTGAACCTCGCAATCACGTTCAAGCCCGCCTATGCCGGAGCCCGGAAGATCTGGGTAGAGGCGGCGACCATTGGCCTGTGGACGGAATGGCAATGGCGGGGCACCTGGACAGTGGCCAATGCGCCGCTGACTTACTCCATCTCGGGCCGCGTGACGAGTGCCGGCGCCGCGCTCCCCGGCGTGACAGTGACCCTCGCTGGCGGGCCGGGCGGCACCCGGACCTCGGACGGCGCGGGCAACTATTCCTTCCCCGGCCTTCCAGCGGGCGGCACCTACACCGTCACACCCGCGTTGCCCGGCTACAGCTTTACCCCGGCCAGCCGGACATTGCCAACGCTTTCGGCCAATCAGATGGCCGATTTCAACGGGACGCGGACGACCGCCACCCTCTCGCTTGACCGCACCAGCTTGAACTTCGCCGCACGAAGTGCAACTCTCCTGACCAACGCGCAAACCGTTCTGCTCAGCCACACCGGCACCGGTACTACCAACTGGACGGCATCCACCAACCAGGCCTGGCTCCAGGTTTCGCCCGCCGCCGGGTCCGGCCCGGCCCGCCTGACGGTCTCCCTCGTGCCAGCGTCGCTGCCACCACTCGGGGTCTCCGGCGCCACGGTCATCATCACGGCTCCCAATGCCACGAACGCGCCGCTCACGCTGCCGGTTGTCCTGACCCGGCTGGCCACCTCCGCTGCGCCGTTCGGCGCCTTCGACACGCCCACCGGCAATGCAACCGGCGTATCGGGCAGCATCGCGGTGACCGGCTGGGCGCTGGATGACATCTTTGTCAGCAAGGTGCAGGTGTACCGCGATCCCATCGGCGGAGAGCCGGTCCACGACAACGGGTTGGTCTACATCGGCGACGCGGTGTTCGTACCCAACGCCCGGCCCGACGTTGAGAGCATTCACTCCACCTTGCCCTACGCCTACCGGTCCGGCTGGGGCTACCTGATGCTCACCACCGGGGTGCCGAATCCAGCCGGGCCGGCAGGCAACGGCAAGATCAGGCTCTGGGCGTTCGCTACCGACGTGGAAGGCAATACCACCAACTTAGGATCGAAGACCATCACACTGGACAACGCTACTTCGAAGAAGCCGTTTGGCGCTATCGACACGCCGGGACAAGGGGGCACGGCCTCCGGTTCGGCCTTCGTGAACTTCGGCTGGGCGCTGACACCGCCGCCCAACATTATCTCGGCTCAGCCCACCACAATTTGGGTGAGCGTGGATGGCGTTTTCGTGGCGATCGTGAACTACGGCCAGTTCCGGCCCGACATCGCGGCGGGCTTCCCCGGCTTCCGTAACAGCGGCAGCGCGGGTGGCCACTTCATCCTGGACACTACCAGGCTGGCCAATGGCATGCACAACATCGGCTGGTTTGTGGTGGACGATGTCGACAACCAGGATGGAGTCGGGAGCCGGTTCTTCCTGGTTGAGAACGGCGTGTCCGGCTCGGCGGCAGACCCGGCGCTGCCGGTGCTCTCCGATGGACCGGACGAGGCAGTCCTGCGTTCCTCACTCACCCGTCCGCAACGGGCCGCAGTTCCTCGGCTCCTGGCAGCGCAAGAGCTGGAGCGCCTGGTCATCCCGCTGCCC
>JBBQLF010000480.1:0-4332 GCA_038327695.1 Bryobacterales bacterium | reverse complement strand
GCTCCACCGACGGGCCCACCCTGCCGCCGCCGGTGCTGCGGGAGGCCTCGCGGTAGGAGGACGTGTAGAGCCCGCGCGAATCGATGGTGTGGATGGGCACGTTCAGCTTCGCGGCCAGGCGGAAGACCGGCTCCAGCTCATTTTGCATGCGTTCAATGGTGCGCATCTGGATGCTGGGGATTTCTGGAAAGTAGGCGGTCAGCAGTTCATGGGCGTCGCGGCCGGGTGACATCTGGAATCCGGTGGAGATGAGCAGCATGGTGCGGCGTTCGCCGGCGCGGCCGAGTTGCTCCACCAGCGACTGGAGCTGGCGCAGGAAGGCGAGCGTCTGGGTGCGGTCCGCTTCGCCGATCTGAGAGGCCATGCCCGGCAGGGCGGCCCGCTTGGACGCGCAGGTGGCATCGCGGTTATCGCAGAGAACGCGCGTCTCGGCCAGCGTGCGCTCAAATTGTTCGAGCTCGGCGGCGGCGGAGCTGGCGCGGCTGCCCTGGAACATTTTCTGAAAGCCGCGGTCTTCCACGGCACGCAGGACGGCGCCGGGATCGGGCGTCATGTTCTGGACTACATGGGACGTGGCGCCCACCGCGATGAGGGCATACTGCGAATCGCCGTGGCGCTCGGATTGGAAGAGCTTGAGGAGCGACGTTCGAACCTGGTTGAACGTGGAGAGCGAGGAGTGCAACGTATCGACAACGATCAGATAGCTGCGGCGCGGGGCGGGCTTGGCGGCCGCCTGCGGGGCCTGCGGCGGGCCGGGCGCCGCCGTCTTCGTTTCCGGGCGCGGCCCGGCGCTTTCCACGCCGAACGAGGCGATCTTCTGCTCCACGCCGTCTTCCAGGATCTGGAAATCGGCCTGCTTCAACTTAGCCACGAAGTGGCCTTCGCTGCCGGTGACGACGACGGGTACAATCACCTGGCGCACGTCGACGCGAATGGTTTCACCGGTTGCTTGTGCCTTGGCGAGATTGTCGCGGGCTGCCGGGTCGTCCGGCTGGAGACGGACGCACTGGCGGAACTCGGCGGCGGCGCCGGCGAGATCGCCGCGCCGGTACAGGGCGATACCCAGCGCGTTGTGAGCCGCGGCAGAGTCCGGGAGGGCCTGGACGACGGCGCGCCACTCGTCTTCGGCGGCGGCGGGTTGGCCGGCAGCCAGCAGCGCGGAGCCGAGGTGGTAGCGGATGGCCGGCCGGCGCGGGTCTGCCTGGCGGGCCTGGTTGAGGAGAGTGACGGCCGCCGCTGGCTTACCCTCCAGCGTCAGGGCGATGCCGCGCGCCATCTGCTCCCGGGGCTCTTCGATGCCCGGAACGCCGCGGAAACGATGGACCGTGAGCAGTTCGCGGCCGGCCACGGTGGCCGATACGATGACCTGGGTCAGAGCGGCGGGAGAGGCCAGACGAATGTCGGTATTCCAGGTTTCGAGCTCCACGCCTTCGATCCGGCCCAACAGCGAGTGGCGGACGCGCAGAGGAAGATTCGTGGTTGCGTCGATCCAGAGCAAGCCCTGGCGTTGTGAGGTACCGGCGGGCCGGAGGAAGGCGACGACGATGGCTTCCCGGCCGGCCTCCGTGATCCGGCCCAGATAGAGAAAGCGGGTGGCGTCGCGGGTTTCGGGCTGGAGGAAATCGAGCGAGTTGATGAATCCGCCGGTAATGAAGAAGCCGGTGGGCGGTCCGGCGGGCAGGTCCGCGCGGAGTTCCCGCCAGCCGTCTTCGGACGGCTGGATGGAGTAGGTGGCGTGCTCGCGCCGGCTGGCGGCGAGGATGCCGCCTTTTTCAAAGCGCATCTCGTGGATCTCTTCGGCGAGGGCGGTGGGGCCCTGCATGGCGAGCGCCGTGGCCGCGGCCTGGAGGATCTGGTTGAGCCGCTCCGGCGCGGGCCCGGTGCGCAAGCCGGCCAGTTCCGGGCTTTGCCGCGCGAGCACGGCGGGTTCCGTGTCCACGAAGGGAGGCGGGTCCGCCGACAGCGCCAGCAGTGCGCAGACGACCGGGAAGACAGCCGGCACGGGTTTCACCTCCTGAAGGAGAAGCGTATCACTCTATCTGGTAGTCTGAAATAGTTAGCGGAGCAAGAGGTGAAGTGAATGGACAAAGCGAAGAGCATTGCGTTGTTGAATGCCGCCGTGGGCGAGGAGCTGCAGGCGGTGCATCAGTACATGTATTTCCACTTCCATCTGGACGATCAGGGCTACGGCCCGCTGGCGCTGCTGCTGAAGCGGATCGCGATCCAGGAGATGGTCCATATCGAGCGGCTGGCGGAACGGATCCTGTTCCTGCGCGGCGATGTGGAGATGCAAGCGGCCGGGGGCGTGGAGAAGATCGTGGAGCCGGAGAAGATCCTGGCCAAGGCTGTGCAGATGGAGGAGGACGGAGCGAAGGGCTACAACGCCGCGGCGCTCGAGTGCGGGGCCAACGCCGATTCGGTGTCCAAGCAGTTGTTTGAGCAACTGGTGCAGGACGAGGAACGGCACTTCGACGAGTTCGACAAGCAGTTGGAGAAGATCCGGAAGTTCGGGCCCAGCTATCTGGCGCTGCAATCCATGGGCGCGGGCGAGGAGCCGGCGGGCGGGCCGCCGAAGGGCTAACGCGGCGCGGCGGGCCGCATGGGGACGAAGATGACGGCGCCGGCCTGCGTGGTGCGGGTCTTGCCGTTGGGGAGCTTCTCCAGCAGGACCAGTTCCTGGCCGGCAGAGCCGCCGACCGGGGCGACCAGGCGGCCGCCGCGGGCGAGTTGCTCGACGAGCCGGGGCGGGATCTGCGGCGGGGCCGCGGTGAGGAGGATACGGTCAAACGGGGCGTGTTCCGGCCAGCCGAGATAGCCGTCGCCCTGGCGGACCGTCACGTTGGCGTAGCCCAGGGATTGGAGCGTGGCGGAGGCGGTGCGCGCCAGTTCGGGTTCCAGCTCGATGGAATAGAGGTGGGCGGCGAGCTGCGCCAGAATGGCGGTCTGGTAACCGGAGCCGGTGCCGATTTCCAGCACCTTGTGGCGGGGGCCGGCCTGGAGGAGTTCGGTCATCAGGGCGACGATGTAGGGCTGGGAGATGGTGGCGTTGTGGCCGATGGGCAGGGGATTGTCCTCATAGGCGCGCTGGCGGATTTTTTCAGGGACGAAGAGGTGGCGCGGCGTGCGGCGCATGGCGGCGAGGACAGCGGCATTGCGGATGCCCCGGTTTTCGATGTGGACCGTGACCATGCGGTCGCGGCGGGCGGCCATGGGGTCATCGGCGATAAGCGGAGTGGCCATGGGCGCCACCAGCAGCCGGGAGAATGCGCGCCGAGTGGCTGACATACACTCAACATACACTGAGACGGGACTGATCGCTCAGTTAAGGCGTGCCAGCAGTTGCAACAGAGCTGTTTCCACGGCCCGTTGCTGATCTGCGCGGGGAATCGCCGCAGCGCCATCGAAGAGCTGGTGACGGTAGTAGCCGAACTGGACATGGTTGCCGCCGGCGATCTGGATCCACTCGGTGCCCGGCGGCAACAGGTGCCGGTTCCGCCGCATCGCCTCGTAGGGGGCGATTCCATCTTTGGTGCCGTAGATCCTGGTGACGGGCAAGGTGATCCCGGCCAGGCTGAAATCACGCGGGTGGGTGGTTCCGATCAAGACGAGACCAGCCAGCGGGGCGGCGCTTTCGTGGACAAAACGGGCGGCCAGCATGGCGCCGCGAGAGTGGCCGGCCAGAACCCAGCTTGTGGCCGGCTCAGCGGCAAGGATGGCCTGGATTTCCGCGAAGAGCGATTCGATTTGGGCAGCCGTACACGCGCAGCGCATCGGCAGGTAGGCCAGGTGGGCGCGATAGCCGGCTTCCGCGATTCTCTTGAGAAGCGGAGCGTAGGCGACGGGGTTCACCATGCCCCCGGGCAGGAAGATCAGGCCGGATCCAGCGGCGGGCCGGATGGGCCGGAAGTCTAAACCGCGTTCATCGCCGGCCACGGCGGCGCGCGGGCCGCTAGCCAACGTGCCGTCCGGCAGTCCGGCCGGTTGGAATCCGATATACATCCAGGCAGTGAAGGCGAGGCCGGCCGTAATCCAGACGGCCCTGACTCCACGCATGATCTTCCGGCGCATGTAGTTCCAGTATCGGCCATGGAAGATCAGGCACCGGTGAGGCGGGCCAGTTCGAGGTGGTCCAGCCAGTTCAGGCGGCACTCCGGGCAGTTGTCGATGACAATGTTGCCGGGGCCGCCGTAGATGTGGGTGTCCATGAGCGCCCCGCCCGCGGTGCGGAGGGCGGCGCGCGCCTGGGCACCCCCATCAAAGGCGGCCCCGGCCACATTGTCATCGACAACGGCCCGGGGTGGCGCCAGCACAGGCGGGGCCCCCGCGCAATGG
>JBBQLF010000479.1:0-4353 GCA_038327695.1 Bryobacterales bacterium | reverse complement strand
CATTGAGAGTGAACTTCATGTTGCCGGTGCCGCTGGCAGAGAGCGCTCCGTAGAAGACGGGCTTGCGCTCCCTCACGGTCGCGCCTCTGTTTACGAGCGCGTTTTCATCGGATTTGGCGGCCCGCAGGGCCATGGGGGACTCCCTAACGGTCGCGGCTCTGACTGGAGTCCACTCTCCGTAGAAGACGGGCTTGCGCTCCGTTGAAGCCGGGCGCTGGGATCGCCGGTAGCCGCGGGGGCGTGGTCGTTGGCGGCGGGCGGTCCGAGAATCTCAGTGAAGATGGGCTTGAGCGCGTCGGCTCAAATCTGATAGGCCGGGATCGCAGGATGGAGTTTGCCGGCGTCCATCATGCCGGCGTGAAGGGTGCCATCCGGGCCGGCGAGCTTGCCGTTGATACTCAGATAGCGGACGCTCTGGCCATCCGCTAACTGGGCCAGATTGCGATTGATCTTGCCGATGGTGGTCATCACAGCCGGATTGTCGTTGCGCGGGAAGATGGCGGTGAGGACGACAACCGCGTGGGGCGCCTTGGCGCGCAGCACGCCGACGACGGCGCGCAGGCCTTTGGTGATGCCGGCGACCTTGGCCTCGTCAGCCTCCGGCGGAGCCGTGTTGCCGACGTTGTTGGCGCCGGCCAGCAGGACGATGACCTTGGGATTGACGCCATCGAGTTCGCCGTTATTGAGCCGCCAGAGGATGTTCTGAATGGTGTCGCCGCCCCAGCCGGAATCGGCCGTGTTCCAGCCGAAGAAGTTCTGTTTCCAGTTCGCCAGCAGATCGGGACGATTGAGCGCGCCCCAACGGCGCGTGATTGAATCGCCAATGAGGTAGACGTCAATGCCGCCCGCGCGGGCCTTCCCGACGAGTTGGGCGTGGGCGGTGAGTGAGTTCTGATCGGTACGGGGCACGGGCTGGTCCGCAGGCGCGGCCGCCGCCGGCGCGATCGATTGTGCGGCCATCCCCCCTACCGGCGGAGTGTGCTTCAGAAACTTGCCGGCCCAGGGGAGGAAGTACTTCCAGTTGGGGGCATCTGTGTGTCCGCCATCGTGCTGCCGCCACGCCAACTGCCCATTCAGCAAGCCGCTGTTGACTGGCGGCATCGTGGCCGCGCGGTAGTCGTCCCCCACACCGAGGTCTTTGGCGCCGAGCAGGCGGAACACGCGCCCGGCGGCAACGGCCGCCATATAGGAGCCCTGCTGGTCGAGCCATTTGGCATCGCCCTTTTCGGGAATACCGTAGCTGATGAACGTCAATCGTGGGGCGCACAGGGCGATCAGTTCGTGCGAATCGACTGGAAGGTCACTGGCATTCCTGCTGCCAAATGTCGCCTCCGCGGCTCCGTACTTCAGGAAGTTCCCGGCCATCCAGTGATACTGGCCGGAGCCGGTGAGGTTCTCGACCCCCTCGCCGAAATTGCGGCGGTGCGGCTTGGCGCCGCCTTCGCCCGAGGAGCCCACCAGCACGACGGCGAAACGCTGATCAAAGGCCATGGTCACGAGCGCGGCCTTGCCGTAGCGCGAGACGCCCTCGATGCCCACCTGTTTGGCATTGACGGCCTTGTCGGTTTTGAGATAGTCGAGGGCGCGCGAGGCGCCCCAGCCCCAGGCGCGCAGGGCGCCCCAGTCGTCGGGCTTGCGCGGCTGGCCTTTGTTCACCAGGCCGATGATGCCGCGTGTCAGCCCCGCGCCGTTGTCGGGCTGCACGCTGGAGGGGTCGAGAAAGGCGTAGCCCCATCCGGCGGCGATCAACTGCTCCGTGGCCGGCGGGTCGCCGCCCATCGTGGCCTTCATCCGCTCCTTCATTTCGGGGTTCTTGGCCATCATCTCGGCCAGCTTCTTCAGGAACGCCTGGCTGCCGAACATGATCATCACCGGCACAGGGCCGGCAGCGTTCGCCGGCGTGACCAGCGTCATCTGGATGTCCACGTTGATGGACGGACAGGCCGCGTTGTCGACGTGGCCAACGAGCTGTTTCTCGATGACAGGAATCGAACCGGCCGTCGAACTGGCCGTGCTGGCGACGCTCCAGGTCACTCTGGGGACCGCGCGCGGTAAGCGGCCCAGGACTTCGCGTTCGAAGTCCTCGACGATCTCGGGCCGGCGCTGGTTCCACCACGCCTTCCCGGATGAGACTTTCTTGCCGTTCTTCAGCTTCAGCACGTCGGGCCAGTCGGGATACGGATTGGCGGTGGCTTGCTCGTAGTTCGCATGGTTGGGCGCCTTCTCGCTGCCACTCGGCCCAGGACGGAGCGCCTTGATGCCGAGCTGCCCCATCATGTTGCGGTGGTCTTCCGCAGCGGTCCACTTCAGCGGTTGCGGCTGAGCGTCCGGCGGGACCGCCGGTTGCTGTCCGAAGAGGCGGGGACAGGAGACCAGGAAGAGCAGGCTGAGCGGAAGAAACCGGGATGGACCGGGCTGTCTGTGCATGGCGGGGGGCATGGTTCAACCTTGAACAAATGATATGCCATTGTGGTGATGCCATCGGCTTGTTTTTGTCAGGCGTACAGCCCCGGGGGGCAGGAGTGGGCGGGCCCGCCCGCTGCGGACCGCGCAGACAAAGCGCAACCCGGGTAATCTTTCCGAGTGTGGGGCTGTGCAGAGATTCCCGCGCGTCGGGTTGAACCGGCGGTGAGCCGGGCCGCGGCTCCGGCCGGTGAGGGACTCGCATTGGCGGCCTTTGGCGGTGGCGCCGGCGTAGTGGCCCTGGGCGATGTTGGGGTGAAGCTTCCTCGCGGGAGTTTGACTCCCGAAGTGGAACCGGGATTAGGGTGGAGCCGGAATCGAGCCCGGGCTTGATGACTTTGCGGGCGACCCTTCGCTGGCTGGGCGCGAACCGCCCGGCGAGGGATATGGCGCCCATGCCGCCTATGCCGATGACACGCAGAATCGTGCAGGGGCCGCGGCTCTCGAAAGCCAGGGCGTCACCCGGCCCGCTGGCGGCGAAGGGGTCCGTCGCCGCCGGCAGCTCCCTCACAGCCACACTGGAAACGCCGCGGGGAGCTTCGGGATACAATGGAAACGGAGCCTTAAACGTCGTTGGCCGATCAGCCTTGCGCAAGCCTTCCCGATTGACCTCGATGAATGCCATGGCTAGAGATCTCCGGCTATTCAGCCTGTCAGGTGCCGTCCTTACCGCAGCGGGTCTGCTGCCGGGCGCACTGCGCGCGCAACCCATGCCGGCACAGATGCGGGCGGTGCTGGCCCAGGAGTATCAGTTTCCGGCGTCGGAACTGGACCGCGCTGAGCAGGGCCAGGCGGTGGCGCGGATGGTGCCAACGGCGAGCGGCGACGACGTGCGCATGGCCGGCGTGATCCGCATCCTGGTTTCGTCGGACGACTTCGTTCGGGCCTACCGCCAGATTGAGACGTTTGAAGTCAGCAAAGAGGTGCGGCAGACCGGGCGTTTCAGTTCGCCGCCGGTGGAGGCCGACATCGCCGGCTACCACCTGGCGGACTTCACGAAGTCTGAACTTGAGGCGTGCCGCCCCGGCCGCTGCTCCTACAAACTGCCGGCGTGGCTGATGAAGGATTTACACGCCAAGATTGACTGGGCGGCGCCGGACGCCGAAGTGCGCGCCAAGGCGTTGATCCGGCAGCACTGGATCGCCTATGTGCGGCGCTACCAGGAGCAGGGCGACCCGGCGCTGGCGGTCTACTTCGACACCCCCGCGCCCTACTCGCTGGCCGAGGGGTTGCGCTCTGTGATCAGCGCGTCGAAAGGGCTCTGGAGCCATCTACCGGACCTCGCCGCCTACGTAGAGGGCTATCCGCAGCACAAGCCGGCGGGGACGGATGATTTCTTCTACTGGCAAGATGCGGCTTTCGGGTTGAAACACGTGTTGCGGACGCAGCACGTCGTCATTCAGAAGCTGCCCAATCCGGGCGATGCCCACTACGCCATCGTTTCCAAGATGCTGTTTGCAACGCACTACTTCCGGGCGGCGCTGGAGTTCAAGTATGTGTATCCGGTGCGGACCGCCGCGGGCCAGCCGGCCATCTACCTGATGGCGTGCCAGCGTTCCTACGTGGACGGCATGACGGGGTTGCGCGGAGCGATTCTGCGCAAGATCGCCGAAAGCCGCAGCCCGGCGAGCATGGCGGCAAATCTCGACCTGGGCCGGAAGCAATTGGAGCGGGCGCGGCGGACTCAGTGAGCATGGGGATGCGGGTGCTGCTGGTAGTGCTGCCGCAGTAGATCCTTGCCGTAGTCATTCCCGTTGGGCGTGCGGACGACGGTATGAATGTGCTCGCGGTTGGGCAGTTTCGGATCTTTGGCGAGATGGCGTAGATTGGCGGGCTGCTGGTGGTCAAACTCGATCAGAATCACCGGGCTCTGGATGCGGTAGTAGAAGA
>JBBQLF010000478.1:0-4358 GCA_038327695.1 Bryobacterales bacterium | reverse complement strand
GTGCGTTCGATTTGGGTACTCATACGCTCGTTTGTCCTCGTTTGGCCGGGCAGTTCGTGCCTCCCCCGCTTTCATGACGCCCACCCACGGAGAACGGTCGCCGCGGCTGGGCACAGGAGCGATCCAGTACCCTCCTTTCTGATTTTCAACGATTCGTCCATAAGTCACGGTCGCCGCGGCTGGGCACAGGAGCGATCCAGTACGGCCCGGACCTGGCTGGCCAGCGCCCGCACATGCGGTTGCCGGAAAATCCGGTCCGCCTTGCCTGGGGTCCTCCGCACTGCAAACTCCCCGTGAACGAACTCCCGCCAGGCCAGCAGAGGATCGTCCAGAACGGCCGCCCGATGCTCTTCTTCCGCTGAGATGAACTGAGTCACCGCTCCCGCTAATGATTTCAACTGATAGTCCCGGCCGGCCTGCTTATTGGGATGGCTCAGTCCGTCCAGAATCCCGGCCGCGCGTTCCAGGCCAGCCCGTTTCGCCGCGTTGCGCCCCATTCCCGTCAAGCGCTTCCAGCCGGCCCGCACCACGATGCCGAGATGCGACACCAGATCCCCCAACCCAATCCGCACCTCGCCTCGCAGGACAGCCGCCGCCTGTTGGCCGTAGCGCCGCCAATTGCGCAGGACCTTCGGGTAGCCGGGCGCGGGTACCTCAAACATCACCAGCCGGCCGGACGGCTCGCCGCACGCCGCCAGTTGCCTGGCCATCTCGAAGGCGACGATTCCGCCAAAGCAGTGCCCGCCGAGCAGGTAGGGGCCCTGCGGCTGAATGGTGCGAATCTGCTCTATGAACCGCGAGGCAACGTCCTCCACCGAGTAGGCCCCGCGATCCTCCATCGGCCTCGGATCCTGAACGACGTAGAACGGTTGATCCTCGCCCAGTTCCTGTGCCAGCTCCCGGAAGTAATACGGGTTCTCGTCCGCACCCGGCAGGCAGAAGAAAGCCGTCCGCTCTCCCTTCCTCTGGAGCACGGCAAAGGGCTGGCGTATTGGCTTCTGGCCGCCTCGCACCGTGGCGGCCCCGGCGCCCAACAACCGGGCGAGCGTGGTGATGGTGGGCCGTTCCAGAAAAGCGCTGGTGTCCAAAGCGCTGGCGGCGGCCCCAAACTCCATCTCCAGTTCCGCCGTCATCAGCGTCACGGCGAAGGAGTCGCCGCCCAGTTCGAAAAAGTCGTCCTGGATTCCGGCAACCTCCAGGTTCAGCACCCGGCGCCAGATCGCCGCGATCCGGCTCTCCGTCTCACTGTGTGCCGGTTCGGACGGCTCGACCCTTGCCAGGCACATGCCCGCCAGTTCCGCCCGCTGAACCTTGCCCGTGGCGCCCCGGGGCAGGGCGTCCACAAAGTAGATCCGCCGCGGCACCTTGTAGGCCCCCAGCAGCCGGGCGGCGTGGCTTCGCAACTCCCACTCGCTCACCGTAAGGCCGCTGCGCAGAACCACGGCCGCCGCCACGTCCTCGCCTAGTGTGGGATGTGCCCGGGCAAACGCGGCCGCCTGCTGGACGGCCGGGTGCGCCATCAGGACATCGTCCACTTCCGCGGGCAGCACCTTTTCCCCGCCGCGATTGATCATCTCCTTGAGCCGGCCTGTCACGAACAGGAATCCGTCTTCGTCCAACCGCCCCAGATCACCCGTCAGAAACCATCCATCCCGGAACGCCCGGCGCGTCGCCTCCTCGTTTTCCCGATAGCCCCGGATCACCGAAGCTCCGCGCACGGCGATCTCTCCTTCCTCTCCTGGGCTGGCAGCCGCGCCGCTTTCGTCCAGGATCGCGATCTCCGCGCCGAAGCGCCGCCCCACCGATCCCGGCTTGCGCCGCCCCGGCGGCGGCTCGTTGGCGGTCACCAGGCCAGTTTCGGTCAAGCCATAGCCCTCCAGGACTGGCACGCCGAGCGAGTGCTCCAGCGCCGCCATCAGTTCCGGCGCCATCCGCGCTCCGATGGATCGAACGAAGCGCAGACGCCCTGGCTCAAACCGCCCCGCGGCCAGGATGGCACTATGCAGGACAGGGCCAGCCGTATACCAGGCCGGCTCGTACGTCTTCATCCACCCGGCAAACGAGTCCTGCGCAAACCCGCCCGTGAACACCACGCTGCCGCCGGCCAGTAGTTGCATCAAGGCGCTGAGCAGCCCCTGTAGATGAAACAGCGGCATCATGGCGAGGAACCGGTCATTTTCGCTCAGTGCCAGCGCGTCCTGGCCGTTGGCAGCCATCGCAGCCAGATTGCCATGCGTGATCGGGACCGCCTTGCCTTCGCCGGTCGTGGCCGAAGTGAACAGGATCAGTGCGCTATCGTCTGCACGGGCTTCCGCCGGCGAGGATCCGCGCCGGTGGCCGCGGCCCAGTTCGGCGTACACAAACAGCTGGATGCCCATGGCGGCGGCCACGGCGGCGGCGGCGCAGTCGCGGCTGGCCACCACCAACGCCCGCGGCCTCAGTTCACCGATGAAGCGTTCCAGTTCGTCTCTGGTCGACGCGGGATTCAACGGCGCGCATACTGCCACTGAGAGGATCCCGAGGAAGGTGAGAAACAGATCGGCTCCGTCGGGCAACACCATCGCCACGATATCGTCACGCCGGACTCCGGCAGCCGCCAGCGCCTGACCGATCACCTCCACGCGCGCCTGCACGCCGCCTCGGGTCAGCGCCTCGCCTCCCGGCACCAGAACGGCTAGTGCCTCAGGACGAGTTCCCGCCCCTCGCTTCAATTCACTCAGAACAGATACGCACACTACTGCAATGATAACGAACCGGTGAAGCCAGGGCCTCCTCAGCGCACCAGCCACACCGCCAGGCCTGCGGCCTACATCGCCCGAATCCGATGGCCACCCGGCTGCCGAAGACCCTGCCGCCTTTCCGATAGGTGAAGATCGCCTTCAGAGTCGCATTGGAGCCCAGGGCGATCAGCAGCGCCGCCGCTGACGCATCGTGCGGCCGTCCTCAAGCAACCCGATCGGGCGTTCGCACCTGGAGATCCGTCGCCGCACACGGGTCGTCGGCATCTTCCCACACCGCGGAGCGTGCCTGCGGCTCATCGGGATGCTGCTGGCGGAAATGCACGAAGTCCGGCTGACCAATGACGAGTCGTACTCGCCGGGCGACGACACGCCGGCCGAAGAGCGTCCCGATCGCGGCCAACCAATGCGGAAGGAGGCATTCTCTGGCACCAGCGCGCACCCCTCGCGCTCCCGGAATTTCAAGCTTTCGCGCCATCTCTTCCGGGGGACTTCATCGCTGCTTCGGGCTGTTCCGCTTGTCGCTTCCCCGTGTGCATCGGAGCCCCAGGCACCGCCAAAGCTCCTCCCGCAGTCACCATTCCCCGCGGTTTCGCCATCGTCGCGCACTTCCATATCGCGCCAGGTGATGCTGCGGAACCCCGCAGTCACCACTCCCCGCGGTTTCGGCATCGTCTCTGCGCCTTCGACCTGGTTCTTCCCAGTCCTTTTCCTTCTTCGCTGACGCCCACGGCGTTGGACCACAGCCGCCGAACGTGGTTGGAAACCAGCTCCTGCCAGCCGGTTCCGACGGGCCGGCCCTCATCGATCAAGCAGGCAGACACATTCGGCACTCCTCGGCCCTCTGCGCTCGTGGCGCACAGTCATCCGCGGCGCCGTCCCAATTCGGCCCCGGCCACCCTCGGTTTACCCCCGCAATTCCACCCGGTAGCCCCGCCGCTCCCCCTCGTGGGCAAAGCTCCGCGCGGTCGCATCGGCAGCCAACTCCGGCCGCGCCGCGTCCACGCGCCAGCCGCTCACCCACTCATCGCCCGGATACCAGTCCAGGAACGGCTCCAGCTCGCCCGTGGGCTCAAACACCCACACCGGCTTCCGCCCGCTGGCCCGCACGGCCGCCACCCAGCGCCGCTTGTACTCCGCCGGTGTCAGCCCGCTGCGGCCAAACGAAACCGACTCCTCAGCCGCCGATCCCGCCTGTGCGAGCCCGGCCACCATCACACTACCCAGACCAAAAAATGTGCGCCTCTGCATGTTCTCCATTCTCGCTCACGGCAGGCCAAAACAATAAAGCGCCCGCTGTGTCCTTACATACAGATGCGCGGCGTCCATCGCAGGAGTCGCCCAAGTTTCCTCATCCAGATCATTGACCCCCGCCACCGTCCACTCCGCCCCCGCCTGCACCACCGCCACCTTCCCGCTCTGTGCCGCCAGAAACAGCTTCCCATCCCCGGCCACCGGCGAGGCGAAATACCCCTCCAGCGCCCCTTCCACACGCCCCTGCTTCAGCACCTTGCCCGTCGCCGGCTCATACGCCGTCAGGATCCCGCCTTCTTTCAAGACGTACAGCACGCCCCGGTACACCAGCGGCGAAGGAATATTCGGCAACTGCTTTTCCGCCTT
>JBBQLF010000477.1:0-4365 GCA_038327695.1 Bryobacterales bacterium | reverse complement strand
GAATCCGCCATCTACGTGTAGCCGCAACTGGTTGCAGCAAAAACGGTTGTCACCCAGAAGATGATCTGCGCAGCAGTTGGAACTTGGTGGCGGCAAACGCCGAACTGGGTGCGGCGGGGGCCGAACTGCCGTTTTTAGGTTCAAGTGACCACACCTTGGGGCCGAACCATACGTCGTCGGGGGAACGGCAGTCGTCGATTGCCGCCCGTCCTCGCCCGGCTTCACGCCCGTCTTCGCGGTTGACAAGGCTCCCACGCTCGGCTATAGTTCTGAAGTGTCGCACTATCAACGGTTTGTGTGGAGCCGGAAGAGCGTGCGCGCAACTGCGGCCCGAGGGGGCGTCCCCGAAGTGGGCTGCAGAATCGAGGCGCTTTGGGAGTCTGGGGTATGACCAGCAACCAGGATGACCGTCCGGGGGAGCCGTCCGCCGGCGGCGAGGAAAGTTACGAACAGCTGTTGGATGACTATAGCCATCTGGCACCGCTCGCCGAGGGCGAGGTGCTCATGGGTCATGTGCTGCAAATCACGCCCAAGGGCGTCATTGTGGACGTGGGCCTCAAGCAGGAGGGCTTTGTCCCTCTTGAACAGGTGTCGTCTCCCGATGGCCAATTGACGGTGCAGCCCGGCGACACCATTGAGGTCACCGTGGACCGGCGGCGCGAGATGGAAGGCTACATCACGCTGTCGCACGAGCGGGCCAGCCGCATCCGCGCCTGGGACACACTGGAGAAGGCGCATCGCGAAAACCTGATGATCTCCGGTCGCGTGCTGGGGCGCGTGAAGGGCGGGTTGAGCGTCGATGTCGGCGTAATCGCCTTCATGCCCAGCACCCAGGTCGACGTGCGGCCCATGCACAATCTGGACTCATTCCTGGGTCAGGACATCGCCGTCAAAGTCGTCAAGCTGAATCGCAAGCGGAACAACGTCGTGGTCTCCCGCAAGTCCGCCCTGGAGGACGAAATCACGGTCCGCAAGACGTCCCTGCTGGGTCATTTGCACGAAGGAGACCTTGTGACCGGCGTCGTGAAGAATCTCACGGAGTACGGCGCATTCGTGGACCTGGGCGGCATTGATGGCCTGCTGCACGTCTCCGATATGTCCCATGGCCGCGTCGCGCATCCCTCCAGCGTCTTGCAGGTGGGCCAGGAGATCACGGTCAAGGTTTTGAAGTTCGATCACGACAAGGAGCGGATCTCCCTCGGGATGAAACAGGTGCAGCCTGACCCCTGGGAGACCATTCATGACCGCTATGGCGACGGCATGAAGGTCGTCGGCCGCGTGGTCAGCGTGACCGACTACGGCGCGTTTGTGGAACTGGAGGCCGGGGTCGAAGGCCTCATCCATATCTCCGAGATGACGTGGTCCCGCCGCATGAAGCATCCCTCCAAGGTCGTTCGCGTGGGCGACGACGTGGAGAGTGTGGTCCTGGAAGTCAAACCAAAGGACCGCCGCATTTCCCTCGGCATCAAGCAACTCGAGGCCGACCCCTGGACTACGGTGGATGAACGCTACGCCATCGGCAGCGTCGTCGAGGGCCGCGTCCGCAAGTTGTCCGAGTTCGGGGCCTTCATCGAAATTGAAGAAGGTATCGACGGGCTCGTCCATATCTCTGATCTGTCCTGGACCAAACGGATCCAGCACCCCTCAGAGCTGCTGAAGAAAGGCCAGGTGGTCCAGGCGGTGATCCTGAATATCGATTCGGGCAACCGGCGGCTCTCGCTCGGCGTCAAGCAACTGCAGCCGGACGCCTGGGAGACGTTTTTCCAGAACTACCAGGTTGGCTCGCTGGTCAAAGGCAAGCCCTCCCGCGCGGTCAATTTCGGCGTGTTCGTGGAACTGGCTCCAGGCGTGGAAGGGCTGTGCCACAACTCCGAACTGCCGCCGGAACTCCGGGACAAGAACCCGCCCCTGCCCCTCGGGGAGGAACTCACCTTTAAGGTGCTGAAGATGAATGAGGCCGAAAAACGCATCGGGTTGAGCGTGGCCAGCAGCGATGCCGCCGAAGAACGGCTGAGACTGGAAGACTATCAGCGGCAGGCGAACGAAATGACCCAGCGGATGGAAGTGGCGCTACAGCCCGAGCCGGCCAGCACGCCAAAGGAAACTCCGGAACAGGATAGGACGACGGAACAATGACCAAAGCGGACTTGATAGAAGAAGTTTCCCGGGTGGTGGAGTTTACCCGGAAGGAGTCGGAGGTCATTGTCGAAGCGATCTTCGACAGTGTCGTGAAGTCGTTGCGGGAAGGCGACAAAATCGAGATCCGCGGGTTTGGCAGCTTCCGCACCCGCCAGCGCCAATCGCGAATCGGCCGCAATCCGAAGACCGGTGCACGCGTCGATGTCCCGGCCAAACGGATTCCCTATTTCAAGCCCAGCAAGGAGCTCAAGGATCTGGTCAATCAGGACGCCAGCGCGCCTGAGGCGCCAGCGCCAACGCTGAGCTGAGACTCCGGCCATGGACCGGTTGTGGAGCCCTTGGCGATATGGCTACGTCAGCAAGGCGTCGCCGTCGGACCGGTGCATCTTCTGTGCCAAACTGGACGATCCCAACGATGAGAAAAACGATGAGGAAAACGACGAAGCGAATCTGATTCTGCATCGCGGCGAGCATAACTTCGTTCTGTTGAATCTCTATCCCTATACCACCGGTCATCTCATGGTCGTGCCCTACGCCCATGTGGCCAACCTCGAGGATCTGGCCGAAGAAACCGCCGCCGAGTTGATGCGCCTCACGCAGACCTCCGTGCGCCACCTGCGCGCCGTCTACCGGCCGCACGGCCTGAACGTGGGATTGAATCTGGGGGAATGCGCCGGCGCCGGCGTGGCCGGCCACCTCCACCTGCATGTGCTGCCGCGCTGGTCCGGCGACGCCAATTTCATGACAACAATTGCAGAGACTCGCGTGATGCCTGAGGATCTGGGCGGCACGTGGAGGCGCCTGCGGACGGCGTTTCAGGGCCGATGACCCGGTCGCGCCCGCCGCACTTGGCTACGTACAGCCGCTCATCGGCCAGGCCCACCAGCGCTTCCACCGAATCGCACTCCTCCGCCACGGCCACGCCCACAGAAGCCGTCACCCGAATCACCTGGCTCTCCCACTCATAGCCGGCACTCCGCAGCAGGCTCACAAACCGGCCCGTCACCTTCATCAACTCCGCCGGCCGGACGTATTGCACAATCGCCAGCAACTCCTCCCCTCCCCAGCGGCCCAGGAAATCAAAACTGCGCAGCGACGAAGTCAGTGTCCGGCAGGCCACCCGCAAAACATGATCGCCCGCATCGTGGCCATGCAAATCGTTGATGGCCTTGAAGTGATCCAGGTCCATCAGCGCCACGCCGAAACTGGACTGGTTGCGGGACCAGTCGTCCCACGACTGGCGCAGCACCTGCTCTGCATACCGCCGGTTGCCGATCTCCGTCAATGGGTCAATGTAGGCGAGTTGTTCCATTTCCTGTGCTCGCTGCATCAGTGCCAGGCTGGCCGAGTTGTCCCGGAAGATCTCGATTACCCCGGCCAGTCCGGTTGCCGGGTCCGTAAACGGCACGGCCTCCACCGCCACCGGCACCCGCTGGCCAGCCCGGTGCCGCAGCCACGCCTGGGCGGTCTGGGGGCGGCCTGACGCCAATACGCACAGCAACGGGCAGGCTTCGCCGCACATCTGGCCGCCGCATTCGTCCACGTGCTGGAGGAAATTGCCGCAGTGGCGCCCCACCACCGCCTCGGCCGCGTAACCGCTGATCCTCTCCGCCGCCCGGTTCCAGTGCAGAACTCGCCGCTCACTGTCCACGAAATAGACGCCCTCGGTAATGTGGTCCAGGATCGAGAGCAGTTGATCCGCGGTCAGCATGGAGGACTGAGCTCGGTCCATGTTACTCGTATCGGCCGCGACAGTGGACCTTTAGGCATATTCTGAGTCCGCCATCTACGCCAGCACCCCCCCAAACAGAAATCAAGGCGAAACTTTAGCGAAGAGTTCTCAACGTGAGGGTTCAGTCGGGAAGCTGATGCAAAAAAAGGGCTTGCTAAGCAAAAAAATGTGCTCTCCTAAGCCGAATTAGGAGTACCATCGATCCATAAGCCCGGATAAGTCCGTTTCGGACGGATTCGGCCAAGATCAGCCAAGTCCAATGGATCAGGTCCACACCAACTCGCTTCCGCCCCTCGCGCCGCGCGGGTTCCACCTCGGTAAGGTGGACTCCACCGGCCGGATCAAGCTCCCTGCGTCGTTCACCAAATACCTGGCCACCATGGAAAACATGGACTTGTTCATGACTGATTACCGGGGCAAAGCGCGAATTTTCACAAACGGCTCCTGGCGCAAGCTGGTTGCGCTCCTAGACCACGATCCAGACCGGCAGGACT
>JBBQLF010000476.1:0-4369 GCA_038327695.1 Bryobacterales bacterium | reverse complement strand
CGCCTCTGCCGGCAGAGATTCCAGCCGCCTCAGGTCCCGCCCGGCCGCGTACAGCCGCACCGGGAACCGCTTGCGCAGCTCGGCCAGCAGTCCGCCGTTCAGCAACGCCACGGCCTGCGGCAGGCGCTGTTCCAGCCCCATGCTGCGGGATGTGTCCACCACCACCGCCACCACGTTCTGTTGCGGCTTGAGCTGCGAGACGCTCAGCGCCGGCCGCCACAGCATCAGCAGCAGCAGCGCCATCGCAGACCACTGCAACGCGCCCAGCGCCAACGCCCGCCGCCGCGCCACCCCCTTGCCGGCGAACAACCACGCCACCAGCACCCCGGCTGCCGCCACCAGCGCCACCAGCAGCCACAGCGGCCAACCGCTGGCCAGCACCAGCGTGCCCTTGTGGTAAACCGATAGCGGATAGTTGAAGAAGAACTCAAACATCAGTCGCCTAAATCCTAGTGCGTCATCGCGTAGACAATGTAGTTGATGCCGGTGCGGTACGCCTGGCTGGCGTATTTCTCGGGGTAGTTCGGGCTATCGGCCCACTCCCAGGCGTCGCCCTGATCCATGTTGTGGCAGATGCCCAGAACGATGCGGCCCTTGGCGTCGCGGACCGCCCGCCACTTAGGTTCGAATCCGTCGTTTTCGTGAGTCTGCCTGAAAGGATAGTTGACGATGCCCGGCACCTGCATCCGGCTTTCCAGGTCGAAGACCACGTGGAAGATGGGATCTTCATTCTCGATGTCGGTAATGGCGCGGTCGCCGAATCCCAGATTCAGGCTGGCCGTGAACACGTCCCACTCAAAGGTCCCGTGGAAGTCGTCCGTCATCAGGAAACCGCCGCGATCGGTGTACTCGCGGAGCTTCTTGGCCTGCGCGTCCGGCAGGTTCCAGTGGCCTACTTCCACTGCGTAAGTGAACGGGTAGTTGTAGATGTCGTCGCTGATCAGATCGACGACATGTTCCATGGACCCCGTGTTGAGCCGCGTTAACCGCCGCACGCCTTGCAGGAACTGCCGGTCCGCTTTCGGATAGTCCACAGTCCAGGACCCGCGCCTGGCCCACATGGCGTTGCCACCCCGGAAGTTCGTATAGCGCAGACGCGCCCAGGTGAACTCGGCCTTCTCGTTTCCGTCCGCCGGCGGCGTGTCGTCGCCGTCCGGAAACAGGTTCCGGATGCCGCGCTGGAAGGCCCAGGCCGATCCGGCAAGCAACAACAGCACTGCGAGGCCGGCCAGGCGCTTGCTCATAGACGTTAGATGCCCCTCGTGGGCCTTAGGATAGCAGACGCCCCTCGAGATTTAACGAAACCTTACGCAGCCAGCAGTCCGCGCAGATTCCAGCCGCAGATGATGCTGCCTTCCAGTTTGTTGCCGTTCGGTCCCGGCCAGTGCGTCTCCAGGCTCACCGCACCGCTATAACCGTCGCGCAGCAACGCCGCAATCTGACCCTTCCAATCCACGTGACGGCTCCCCACCGGCCCCCAGATCGGCTTGTGTCCTTCCATGTGGCAGTCTTTGGCATGCACATGCACCACCCGGTCTTTCGGCAACAGTTCATACCCGTACGGGTACGGTTCCTCGCCCGCCACCAGCGCGTTGGCCGGATCCCACACCAGTTTCAGATGCGTGTGCGGGACCGCGTTCAGAAATCGCGCGGCCTCCGCGGCCGTGCCGATATTGCACGCATGTTCGTTCTCGATGCCGCAGATGATGTCGTGCTGCTTGAACTGATCGGCGAGCTTTGCGATGGCCTCACAGGCCGGCTCGAAGCACAGGTTCGGATCCACCGTGCGCCAGAACGAGAACACCCGCACCACCTTGGCGCCGGTCATCTCGCACAGGCGCAGGGCACGCTCGGCCAGCCGCCCCTGATCGTCCATCGTGTAGGCGGCGCCGAACATATCCTGCTGGAAGCGCTCATCCACAGCGCCGCCCTCCGGCAGCGTGCACTTCAGAATCGGCGATGAGAGCCCCAGTACGCGGATGCCCTTGCCGTTCAGCAGGTCCATGGCCTGCTTCACCTCGTCGTCGGTGAGGTTCATGATGTTCTTCCCGCCCACGACTCGCAGTTCGCACGCGGTCATGCCGATCGGCGCCATGGCGTCAACCGCAACCGCAAGATCGGGGGAAAACTCGTCAGTAATGGCGGCCAGCTCAAGTTTCGGAATCATAGGAATCTACTTTGCCTCTTCGATGACCAGATGCTGATTGGGTTTCACGTTGGTCAGACGCTGTTTGTGCCCGCTTGGCCATTCTATCTCCATGGAGGCGATGGAGGGGTCGCGCCCCAGGCCAAACGTCAGGGCCAAGTCCGATTGCGAGCAGTAGCTCGAGCCGGAGTGGACCATCCGCCACTGCCGGCCGGAGGCCGATTCCATCCGCACCACCGCGCCAATGGCGCTCGCGTTGGACCTCGTCCCTTTCAGCTTCACCTGGATCCAGTTATTACCCCGCGCCGCGTCGTTCCGGTACAGCACGGCCGGCCCGCCGTTGCCGGCCACCAGCACATCCAGATCCCCATCGCCGTCGAAATCGGCGTAGGCGGCGCCCCGCGCCACCATCGCCTTGGCCAGGTCCGGGCCGAGCTTGGTCGAAACGTCCTCAAACTTGGACTTGCCCAGATTGCGAAACACCAGCGGCGTCTGCGCGTACTTCACCTTGGGCTGAACCCTTGCGATCTCTTCCTCGATATGACCGTTGGCCGCGAAGATGTCCAGCCAGCCGTCCAGGTCGTAATCGAAGAAGAACACCCCAAACGCCAGCGAAAGCAGAGACGCCCGGCCCACGGCTGATCGCGGCGCCTCGTCCACAAACAGCCCCGTGCCTTCGTTGCGGTACAACCCCAGCATCTGATTGGAGAAGTTGCCCACCAGCAAGTGGGCGCGCCCGCTGCGGTCGTAGTCGGCCGCGTCCACCCCCATGGCCCCGCGCGCCACACCGTCCTCGCCGAACGCCACCCCGGCCGATACAGCCTCCTCCACAAACGTACCGTTCCTCAAATTGCGATACAGCTTGTTCGGCTGCGTGTCGTTAGCCACAAACAGGTCCGGCCACCCGTCGCTGTCGCAGTCCAGCACGGCGATACCAAGGGACTTCGACGTCGGATCGTTCAGCCGGGCCTTCTGCGTCGCGTCTTCAAACCGTCCGCCGCCCAGATTGTGAAACAACCGGGAACTGACGCCCTTGTAGGACTCCGGCGTGCAATACGATTTCGATACGCCATCGAGCGAACACCACAGGTCCTTCTCCCTGCTCCACTGCACATAGTTGGCCACAAACAGATCCAGCCGCCCGTCGCGGTCGTAGTCCAGCCACGCCGCCGACGTGCCAAACGCCGCGTTGCCCATTCCGCTCGCCTTGGTGACATCGCGGAACTTCAGGTTGCCCTCGTTGTGGAACAGCCGGTCGCCTTCCAGCGCCGTGATGTAGAGATCGTCGCGGCCGTCGTTGTCAAAGTCGCCCACGGCGATGCCCAGGGCGTACATCTCCACGTCCAGGCCGCTGGCCCCGGTCACGTTCGTGAACGTGCCATTCCGGTTATTGCGGTACAGCGCGGACAGCGTACGGCGCCCCTTTGCGGTCCAGTCCTTGGAGTTCAGCAGGACGATATCGGGATACCCGTCGCCGTCCAGATCGGTGAACGCGCAGCCGGAACCCATGGTCTCCGGCAGCCACTTCTTGCCAGCCTTGCCGGCGTTGTGCGTGAAGCTGATGCCGGCCGCCCTGGTGACGTCGGTGAAGCGTGGGGGCGTGCCCTGCTGGCCGCACAGCACGCCGCCGGAGAGCAGGAAGAGGATCGTGGTCTTCATCGGATCGGGGCGCTTTCGTGTTCGTGGATGGGCTGCCGTTCGTTGTTGTCTTCCGGCGAGATCTGCCGTTGCTTGGCCGTCAGCGCCTGCGACGCTTCATCGGCCTTGAAGCGGCGGAACAACTTCTCTTCCCGGGCGGCGCCGGCCGCATCGCCCATTCCACGCCGCGCCAGCATCAGGTTGTAATGCGCCTGGATGTCTTCCGGATCCACCCCAAGGACGTTTTCCAGCGCCGTCACCGCGCCCCGGAAGTCGCGCTTCAAAAACAAAATCCGGCCGATTTGATTTTGCACCACACGGTCGCGCGGATACTGGGCAGCTACCTTCTGCAACGACGCCAGAGCCGCATCGTAGTCGCCCTCGGCTTTCTGCGCCATCGCCAAAAAGAAATGGGCCCGCCCCAGTTCGGGCTTCAACTCGAGTGCCTTGCCGACGAACTCCCTGGCCCGTTCGATCTCGCCCTCCTGGATCAAAGCGCGGGCCACATTCAGCCACCCGTCGGCGTACTCCGGCTGAGCCTCGGTCACTCGCGTGAAGGCGTACTCGGCGCCCTTCAGATCGCCT
>JBBQLF010000475.1:0-4373 GCA_038327695.1 Bryobacterales bacterium | reverse complement strand
CCTGGTCGAGACCACGCGCTCGCAGACCTCCACCAGCGTCAATGAGCGAGCCGTAGAAGAACTCCCCATCAACGGCCGCAACTTCCTGGACTTCACGCTGCTGACGCCCGGCGTCAATCGCGATCCGCGCGGCGGCGACCTCAGTTTCGGGGGGCAGCGCGGCACCGCCAACAGCCTGCTGGTCGACGGCATGGACTCCAATAACCTGTTCTTCGGCCAGCCGGCCGGGCGCGCCGGTTCGGGACGAAACCCATATAGTTTCTCGCAGGATGCGGTAGAGGAGTTCCAGGTAAACACGAACGGCTAGGCGGCTGAAATCGGGCGCGCCGGCGGCGGGGTGATCAACGTTGTGACCAAGTCCGGTACCAACCAGATCCATGGCAACGCTTTCTGGTTCTTCCAGGACCGCGAGTTCAACGCCAACACGTTCATCAACAAGTCCCGCGCCATCGTGCGCCAACCCTACCACTACAATCAGTACGGCGGCACCCTCGGCGGGCCGGTGAAGAAGGACAAGCTCTTCTTCTTCCTCAGTTTATCCCCCGGTGCCGGGCAACATGGCGGTGGATCCGGAGGAGCCCGAGTTCATCCAGTATCACCGCACAGCCGGATACGATCTGATGTCACAAGGGGTGGGCACTGCCTCTGCCTGGCGGCGGGACGACGTGCGCAAATACCTGCACGACTACTACCGCCTGGTGGAAGACGTGGACCGTCAGATCGGCGTGGTGCTTTCGGCGCTTCGGGAAACCAAACTCGACGAGAATACCATTGTCGCCTTCGCCTCAGATCACGGTGAAGGCATGGGCGCCCATCGCTGGGTCCAGAAGGCTTCCTTTTACGAGGAATCGGTCCGCGTGCCGCTGATCTTTACCGGTCCCGGCATCGCGCGCCGCGGCGCCGTGGAGCGCCGGAGTCTCGCCTCGCTCACTGACATTCTGCCCACGTTCTGCGACTTTGCCGGCATTCCGGTCCCGAAAGACGTCCGCGGCGCATCGCTCCGCCCCGCGTTGGAAGGCCGCCCCCTATCGCGCAAGTTCGCCGTCTCGGAGCTGCGCTACGGCGATCAGAGGCGCGAAGGACGCATGCTGCGCACCGCCCGCCACAAGTATGTCGTCTTCCACGGCGGCGCGCGGCCCCAGCAACTGTTCGATCTGCCGTTCGATCCCGGTGAGACCCGGAATCTCGTCCGGAGCCCGGCGGCTGAACCCGTTCTCCGCGAATGCCGGGACCTCCTGCGGACTTGGCTGGCGGAGACCGGCGACGATTTCGTGTTGAAATGATGGCATCATGATCACTCGACGTTCCGCCCTCCAGTCGATGGCAGGTGGCTTGGCCGTCGCTCCGGCGATCCTGCGCGCCCAGCGCCGTGCCGGCGGCAAACCGAACCTGCTCTTCCTCTGGACGGACGAGCAGCGCGCCGATACCATGGCCGCCTACGGCAACACGCGCTACCGTGTGCCGGCCATGAATCGCCTGGCGTCACAGTCCGCCGTTTTCGAACGGCCCTACGTCACCCAACCGGTCTGCACACCCAGCCGCTCCTGCGTCATGACCGGCTGGTGGCCGCACCAGAGCGGCTGCGTTCGCAACGGCATCCCTCTGAAGCCGGAGACGAAGACCGTGCCGGAACTGCTGGCCGACGCCTCCTATCGGACCGCCTACATGGGTAAGTGGCATCTCGGCGATGAGATCTTCGCGCAGCATGGGTTCGAGCAGTGGAGAGGCATCGAAGACGGCATCTACCGCGCCAAGTACTCGCCCGGCCGCGATCGCAACGCCCGCAGCGCCTATCACCATTTCCTCGCCGGCCTGGGCTACAAGCCCGGCAGCGAAGGCGACTTCAGCCGCAACTTCGCCACCAAACTGCCAGTGGAATACTCCAAGCCATCGTTTCTGGCCAACGAAGCCTCCAACTTCATGCTGAAGCACCGGGCCGAGCCCTGGATGCTCTACGTCAACTTCCTCGAACCCCATATGCCGTTCGCCAGTGCGCTGGACAATCTGCATAGCGAGGAGGAGACCCCGCTCCTCAATTTCCCCGGCACCGCACTTGGGCCAGAGCCGGAATGGTACAAACGCCGCCGTGGAGAAGAGCCAGGCGCCAGGAAACTCAAAGGCGCCGGGGAGCAACAGCGCGTGAAGCTGCAGCGTCAGGCGCGCAACTATGCCGGCCTCTGCTCGCTGGTGGATCAGGCTCTGGCGCGCATCCTCTGGACGCTGGAGGCCACGGGTCAGGCCGGCAACACCCTGATCTGCTATACCTCCGATCACGGTGAGATGATGGGCGCCCACGGCCTCATGGCCAAGCAGGTGATGTATGAGGAATCGGTTCGGGTGCCGCTGCTGATCAGTGCCCCTTTCCGGGCCCTGCAGCCACACAGGGTCGCTGCACCCGTCAGCCACATCGACCTCGTGCCCACGGTCCTGGAGATGCTCGGCCAGAAGAACCCAGGCCTGCCCGGCCGCAGCCTGGTGCCCGTGCTCGGCGGCCAGGAGCGCTCAGCCGATGACGTCTTCCTTGAGTGGACGGCTGACAAGAGCGATAGCGGCGATGGACCGAATGGGCGCACCGTCATCACACCGGATGGCTTCAAGCTGGTGCTCTACGATTCGGACCAGTCCATGCTCTTTGACCGGGCCAAAGACCCCCACGAACTGAACAATGTCTACGGCAAACCGGCCTACGCCGGGGTGCAGATTCGGCTCCGGAAGAAGATCGAGCAATGGCAACGGGAGACCAAAGATGAGATGGCACTCCCCGCATAAGGACTCATAATGAAAATCCCAGAATACGAACAATGGAACGCCCACGGACTGACCAGGCGGAGTTGCATCCGGAAGGGTCTGATGGCAATGGGCGGTCTCACGCTGTCCGCCCAGGGAGCGGCGCCGCAGCGCCCCAACATCCTGTTCCTCGCCGTGGACGACTTGCGGCCGGAACTGGGCTGCTATGGGCGGAACTACATCAAGAGTCCGAATATCGACAGAATTGCGCGGCAGGGGATGACATTCCGCCGAGCCTACTGCCAGCAGGCTGTCTGCTCGCCCTCCCGGTCGAGTCTGCTGACAGGCGCCAGACCAGACTCCACTCAGGTCTATGATCTGGTCACTCACTTCCGGGCGGCGATGCCCAACGCCGTCACACTGCCAGAGCACTTCAGGCAAAACGGATATTTCGTGCAGGGCATGGGCAAGATCTACCACCCCGGCTACGACGATCCGCAGTCCTGGTCCGTCCCCTGGCAGACACCTCCGGCGCCCACCTACGCACGGTCGCAGACGCCCGAGGTAAAGGATGAGGACGCCGCTCCGAAGGGCAGCAAGCAGAAGGCGGGCCCGGCGTTTGAAATGGCCGATGTGGCCGATGATTTCTACAAGGACGGCAAGGTGGCGAACATGGCCGTGGAGACGCTGCGCGGCATCGGCAGAAAGGGCTCGCCGTTCTTCCTGGCCGTCGGTTTCGCCAAGCCGCATCTGCCGTTCGTCTCGCCGAAAAGATACTGGGACCTGTACGACCCCGCCCAGATCCAGCTAGCCCCCAATCCGTTCCGCCCCAAAGGCGCGCCCGAATACGCTTTGACGAAGAGTAACGAACTGCGCAACTACCCCGGGATGCCCGCCGAAGGTCCGATTCCCGACAGCCTGGCCAGACAGTTGAAGCATGGCTATTATGCAGCGGTCAGCTACACGGATGCGCAGATCGGAAAGGTGCTCGACGAACTGGAACGGCAGGGCCTGCGCCAGAACACGATCATCGTCCTCTGGGGCGACCACGGCTGGAAGTTGGGCGAGCACGGCGAATGGTGCAAACACAGCAACGTGGAAAACGACACCAATGCGCCGCTGCTGCTCTCCGTGCCGGGGATGAAGAACGCGGGCAAACAGACCAGCGCACTAGTCGAGTTTGTCGATATCTACCCGACCTTGGCCGAATTGGCGGGCCTGCCGTTGCCGGCCCACCTGGAAGGGACCAGCGTCAAGCCAGTGCTGGACGATCCGGCCCGGCAATGGAAGCCTGCCGCGTTCAGCCAGTATCCGCGGCAGAAGCAACTGATGGGCTACTCCATGCGCACGGAGCGCTACCGGCTCACGGTCTGGGTCAATCGCAACGATCATGCCAAGGTGGACGCCACCGAACTCTATGATCACCAGACGGATCCGCAGGAGAACACCAACATCGCCGGTGAGCCGGCCAATGCCGCGCTGGTGAAGCAGTTGCTGGAGCAGTGGCGCCAGGGTTGGAAGGGTGCCAAGCCGCTCAGCCCGCGAAAAGGATAAGCCGGCGAGGACCCCGGTCTTCCCCCCTCCGTTCCGTGCAGGATCGTCGAAGTGACTTCCCCGTGGCTAGCTGAGTTCCAGACGGCGGCGCA
>JBBQLF010000474.1:0-4382 GCA_038327695.1 Bryobacterales bacterium | reverse complement strand
TGATCCTGCCGGCCAGGGCGATCGCCTTGTCCAGGCCGCCGCCGAGGAAGCCGGGTGCCTCCAGATAGTAAGCGAGCAGATCGTTGACAGCGTCCTGATCTTTGCCGTTTAGCGCCACGGCCCGCTCAAAACTCTGCCGCGCCTTGGAGGCGTGGCTGGGCGCTGCCAGAGGGTTTGAGGTCTCAGCGCGGCGGCCCCAGGCCCGGCCTAACCAGTTGTGATAGCGGGCATTGCCGGGCTCGGCCAGAGTGGCCTTTTCAAACGCATCAATGGCTTTCTTGAACTCGCCGAGCTGGTAGTTGGCCTTGCCGGCCAGTTCCCAGGTGGCCCCGCCTTTGGGCTCTGGAGAGTTGGCGAGGATTGCCAGGGCGGCCGGGTAGTCCGTGCGATTGTATAGTTGCTGGGCGCGATCCAGATCGCCGGCGAAAGCGGCGACGGCCAGGCTCAGGATGATGGCCGGTATCCGCGCGGTGTTTCTTACGATCATTACATTATAGTGGACGCTGGCAGCCGGGTAAAAGTGACAAGAAAGTGGCACCATGTACACATGCGCCGCCTGGTCACGCTCTCTCTATTCGCCTGTGCCACGTTTGCTCAGGGGGGCGGCGAGAGCTACTACAGCGTCCCGCCGATCGACGCGCCGGAACTGGCGGCCCGCGGCGCCTACGCAGTGGGCGTGCGAACGCTCACCATCACCAATTCCGGCCAGCCCGATGTGCTCCAATTCGATAAGGCTACCGGAAAAGCCCCGCTTACGCCGAGAACCCTGCTGATTGAGCTGTGGTACCCCGCCGTGATCCCAGCCGGCCAGCGGGAGCACACCACTTATGAGAGCGTCCTGACGCCACGTGGTGCCCCGCTGGTGCCCTACCAGACTATGGGCAAAGCCCTACGGGATGCGCCGCCGAAGAGCGGCGAGCGCTTTCCGCTGGTGATCGTCTCGCACGGCTATCCGGGATCCCGCACGTTCCTCACATGGCTCACAGAGAACCTGGCATCCAAGGGCTACATTGTCGCGGCGATCGACCACACGGATTCGGTCAGCGGCGCCGTGCGCGGCTTCGCCAGCACGCTGCTGAACCGGGCGGCCGACCAGCTCTTCACCATTGACGCGCTGGCCGCCCTGGCCCGGCAGGACGGCCACGTGCTGAACGGAATTCTGGATGCCAGCCGGGTGGCCATCGCGGGCTACTCCATGGGGGGCTACGGGGCGTTGGCTTCCGGCGGAGCTGGATACTCGAAACAGGGCTCGTCCGCGAGGATGGTCCCTGGTGGTTATCTTGACGATTGGACAGCCGGAAGCGCCAGGTTCGACGCGTGGCCCCGCAGCCATATCAAGGCCCTGGTGGCGATTGCGCCGTGGGGCGCTCAGCCGTCCATGAATAACTGGGATGACGCCGGCCTGGCCGGTCTGCGCATCCCGGCGCTGTTTATCGCCGGGGACCAGGACGATGTTTCCGGCTACGAACTGGGCATTAAGCGCGCGTACGAGGGGGCGGTTCACTCCGACCGATGCCTGCTGGTTTTCGAAAACGCGCGGCACAATATCGGCGGCAACCCGGCGCCACCGGAGGCGCGGTTGGCGTTCCCCATACTGGAGTCATTCGAGGAGCCGGTGTGGCGCAAAGAGCGTATCCTCTCCATCAACCAGCACTTCATCACGGCCTTCCTCGATCTGCACCTGAAGGGCGACGAGACGCGCCGGCCCTATCTCAATGTCGCGGTGGCGCGGTCGAACGATGGCAAGGACGCCACGACACTCTGGAAGGGTTTCCAGAAGCGCTGGGCACTCGGACTGCAACTGCATTGCAGGGCCGCATCCGCGCAACCGTAAAGGGTATGGGACGCTGGTTGCACGTCCTGGCTTTCGCCGCGTGGCTGGCGCCGGTTTGCCGCGCTGACAGCTTCTCGCAGACCTTTGACGACTTCACCATCCCGATGCCGGTGCGGCCTGGTGACACACTGATGATCGGCATCGTGGGTGGCTGGGAGCGATGGGACAATCCGGTGCGCTGCATTCGCGCCACGGCGCTGCACTTCAAGCGTCTCCACCGCCCGGATCTTCACGTCGAGACGGTGGAGAACCACAAGCTGGAGCTGGCCGAGGAGCTGGTGCTGCGTGCGTTCGACTTCAACCGCGACGGCGCGCTCTCCACGGAGGAAGCGGCGCAGGCGCGCGTCGTCGTCTTCGGCCAAAGTTTCGGCGGACGGGCCACTGTGGTGTTCACGCGCACGTTGCACCAGATGGGCGTGGCCGTTCCGTTGGCGGTGATTGTCGATGCCTTCGGCGCGGACTCCTACGAGTTTCCGCCGAACGTTGCCGCCGCCGCCAACTTCTACCAGCGGGATCACGTCTTCATCAAGGGTGCACCTCAGATTCGCGCGCAGCACGTGCTGGCCAATGAGCAGTACCACTACCCGGGCAGAATCTTCTCGGCGCACGATGTGATGGAGTACGACCCCGCGGTCTGGACGCGCGTCCGCGAACTTCTCACTTCAGCAGTGGGGCCACTCCGCGGATTTCCGCATCCACGCCCGGCGGCATTGACAAACCCATCAGACGGCATACCAGCGCAAAGACATCCACAGTCCTGGCCGCCGGCGTCACCGCGCCCGTTTTGAATGCCGGTCCGATGCCGAGAAGAATTCCGGACATGGCCCGGTAGCGGCGCGGGTCATAACCGTGCATCCCCTTCAGGTCGGGCACGGGCTTGGCGTCAGGATCGCCTGGTGGCACCACGTAGATGATGGACGGGGTCTTTGGCACCACCACCAGATCCCCGATCCGCGGGTTGTCCCGATAGTGCAGGTGTTCCGGCGTCTGGTTGCGGCGCCAGACCTCGACCTCCGGGGCATTCTTCAGGAGCTCGGCGCGGACGCGCTCCGGATCGTCGCAATAGAGCATGGTCATGGGCGCCTCATTGGCGGCGAGGCAGCCTTTGAAATCGGCGCGGCCGCTGAGGTCGATGCGCGAGGCGACACTGATCTGGCCGTGATCGGAAACCACCAGGATATTGGTGTCCTTGCGGATCTTGCGAACGCCCTTCAGGAGCGCGCCGACGGCCGAGTCCACCCTCTGGATGGCGGCTTTGGTCTCGGCGGAATCCGGACCGAATTTGTGTCCCGCCGAATCGACGTCGGAGAAGTAGACGACCACGAGGCCGGGGCGTTCCGGCTCGGGCATCCGGAACCAATCCAGCACCTGCGCGACGCGCTCCTCGTTGTTGACGCGGCCGTCGTACTTCTTGAAGTAGGTGGGCGATTGGCCCTGGATGCCCGCGTCGGTGCCGGGCCAAAAGAAGGTGGCGGTCTTGATGCCGGCCGCCTGGGCGAGCAGCCAGAACGGGGTACCACCGTACCATTCGCCCTCGCTCGAGTTTTTCATGTAGGAGAAGGAGCGGCCCTTTTCGCGGTCATGGAACATCATGGCGACCAGGCCGTGGCGCGAGGGCTCCATGCCGGTGGCCATGGAGTGGAAGTTGGGGAAGGTGGTAGAGGGGAAGCTGGGGACGAGGGTTTCCACCGAGGCGCCGTCGCGCTTGAGGTCCAGGAGGTTGCGGGCCTGCTCGCGCCCGGCGAAGTCCCAGCGGAAGCCGTCGAGGGCGATGACGAGCAGGGGAGGCTGGGCGGCCGTGGCGAGACCGCAGAGGAGCAGGAGAATGGAAGTCCGCAACATGCCCACCATTATGCGCCTGGGGCGGGGGGCGGCTGGAGTGTTGCGACGAGGGAGCGGATGTCGTCTTGCAGCGTCTGAAATGCGGGGAGAACGTTGAGACACGAGTAGTCGTCGATGTAGGCGGGGATGCGGTGGACTTGTTGGTGGACTGGCAACCGCCGGCGGCGCCTGGCATTCAGGCCGCTTGCCGTGGCAAGTGTGGAGTGGAGGAGCGATTTGGGATCGGCTACGTCCTCGAGCCGCCGGAGATCGGGCAGGCTGAGATCCGCGGTGCAGTTGGGATTGCCAGCTGCTGTACGGATGGCGAGTTCGTTGAAGAGCAGCCACGCCTCGGTCATGCGAACGGGCACGACCGGGATATGCCGGACATTGATCCCGCTCATGGCCTGGGTGATCTGCCGGCGCCGGATTCCGGCGGGTTGCGCCTCAGCGTCGCGGTGAACAAAGAGCACATCGCACGGGAAGAGATCCAGGACAGTTATCAGGCGCTCTTCGGCGTTACGAGGAGTGGGAATGCGACTGAGATCTGCCCACTGTTCAACGATTGGCGTGACGTCCTGTTGCTGGAGAGACCATGTCAGGATCGGCAGTAGAATTTTGTCCGAGGTTCCGTCCGCCAGTAAGGTGTAAGTCATTCGGCGGACTCGGAAAACGGAATTGTGTACTGCCTGATGTCCTCGCGATCAATGACACGGCGAGGGCCGCT
>JBBQLF010000473.1:0-4410 GCA_038327695.1 Bryobacterales bacterium | reverse complement strand
CATCTGTCGAGCGCCTACCGCCGCCACTTTGAACGTCAGAGCCGCATCCATGGCGCCTACGAGCAGCGCCTCGCTGACACCGTGCACGCACTCCGCGACAAGTACGAATTGCACCGCGCGCCCCCGCTCCCCTGGGGCCAGATGAAACTGGCGCTGGACTGAACGGTTGCCCCAGCCTCCGCGCGCGCCTCGCCGGCCAGATGACCGCGGCCGCCAGCCCTCAAGCCCTGCGCCCTGGCGGTGTTTCTCCCCTTCCTCGACCAGAGCTGCCCGCATCTGTCGAGCGCCTACCGCCGCCACTTTGAACGTCAGAGCCGCATCCATGGCGCCTACGAGCAGCTCCTCGCTGACACCGTGCACGCACTCCGCGACAAGTACGAATTGCACCGCGCGCCCCCGCTCCCCTGGGGGCAGATGAAACTGCCGCTGGACTGAACGGTGGCCCCACACTCCGCCTCCCCCCGGCAAGTGATACCGTGATGCCTATGCCCCTCGCGATGCCCATCCGCCGCTCGCGCCTTCTCGCCCAGATCTCCGCCGCCGCCAGCCCCGCCGCCGGCCCCACCGCCATCACCGGCGGGCGCCACTGGCGCACGCCGCGCTTCTCCGTCATCCGCATCGATACCCGCGCCGGCCTGGCCGGCTACGGCGAATGCGCGCCAGTGGAGGAAGCCGCCTTCACCGCCGCCCTCGCTCTCATCCAGGGCCGCGACGCGACGTCGTTCGAGATCATCCGCACCCTCCTCACCGGCCCCATCGAGGCCGCTGTCAACACCGCCCTGCTGGACATCACCGGCAAGGCCGCCAAGGTCCCCATCTTCCAGTTGCTCGGCGGCCCCACTCGCAACAAGGCTCGCGCCATGGCCGCTCTGGAAGGTGCCGCCACCCCGGCGCTCGTCGGCGCCATGCAGCGCCTGCAGGCGCAAGGCTATCGCGCCTTCCGCGTCCCAGCCACACCCGCCAACGCCGTCGAGCGCTTGCAGGCCCTCCGCCAGGCCGGCGGCGAAGGCGTCGATTTCGTCCTCGACGGAGCAGGCAGTTGGAGCCCCGCCCAGGCCTCCAGCGTCGCCGCCGCCGTGGAGCGCCATCACCCCCTCTGGCTCGACGAACCCTGCTCGTACGCCAACATCCGCGCCGCCGCCAAAGTGAGTGAGGAGAGCGTCACGCCCCTCGGCTTCGGCCGTCACGCCCGCCGGCCCATTGATTTTCAGGAGTTGCTGCGCGAGCAGGTCATCGACGTGCTCCGGCCCGATCTCAGCCAGATGAGCATCTCCTCCATTCGCCGCGCCGCCGCCATCGCCGAGACCTACTACACCGCCGTGGCGCCCTACCACACTGGCGGCCGCATCAATACCGCCGCCGGCCTCCACCTGGCCGCCTGCCTGCCGAACTTCTATCTGCTCGACATCCCGCCAGGGACCGCGCCCGTCAAGGAAGGCTTTGCCGAACTGCCCACCGGCGCCGGTCTGGGTATCGAGATCCGGGAAGGAGAGTGGGCGTAATGGAAAGACGAATGTTTCTCGGAGCGATAGGCGCCACCACCCGCGCCAGCGATTTTTGCGGCTGCACCCTGGCCCCGCCGGCCGTTCTCGGCGCCGGCGCGTTCGCCAAGGTGGGCAGCCGCATCCGGATCACCAAACTCAAAGTCTTCGGTGTCTCCCTGACGCCGGATTCTGACCGGCCCTACGTCTTCGTCAAACTCGAAACCAATCAGCCCGGGCTTCACGGCTGGGGCGAAGGCACGCTGGAAGGCAAGGCCGCCGCCGTCATGGCCTGCATCGAGGACTTCCGCGAATTCCTCATCGGCGCCGACCCCATCCAGGTCGAACACCACTGGCAGTCCATGTATGTCCACAGCTTCTACCGCGCCGGCCCCGTCATCGGCTCCGCCATCAGCGGCATTGATCAGGCGCTCTGGGACATTCGCGGCAAAGCCCTCGGCCTGCCGGTCTACAAGCTGCTCGGCGGCCCCGTGGACCCCCGCGGTGTCCGCGGCTACTATCATCTCCGCGCCCGCACTAAAGCGGACCTGCCACGCCTTCGGGAAGAGGCCCGCCGCCAAGGCATCACCTGCTTCAAGAGCGGCATCCCCGGCTACTACGAATGGATCGAGACCCACGCTAAAATCGCCAAGGCCGTCCAGGGCATCGCCGACCTGCGCGAAGGCCTCGGCAACGACATCGACATCGGCATCGACTTCCACGCCAAAACCTCGCCCACCGTGGCCGCCATCCTGGTCAAGGAGCTCGAGCCGCTGAACCTCCTGTTCGTCGAGGAGCCCTGCCCGCCCGAAAACATCAAGGCCATGCAGCGCATCGCCCGCCGGTCCACCACGCCCATTGCCACCGGCGAGCGCCTGGTGGCCTCCTACGGTTGCCGGGAATTGATTGAGATGGGTGTCGTCGATATTATTCAGACCGACATCAACCACGTCGGCGGCATCACCGCCCTCTGGAAGGTGGGTGCGATGGCGGAAGCCAGCGGCATCGCCATGGCGCCCCACGCCTGCGAAGGGCCCATCGGCGGTCTGGCCACGCTCCATGTGGACGCCGCCATGCCCAACTTCCTGGTCCAGGAAATCTGTAGCGGCGTCGAGCCCCAGATGCAGGAGCGCGTCTGGGCCGAATGGCTCGGCTTCCCGGCCATGCGCATGGTCAACGGCCGCTTCCCGCTCCCGGAAAAACCCGGCCTCGGTTTCGACCTCGCCGAGGAGGCGTTGACCAAATACCCCTTCGGCGGCACTCGACCCATGGCCCGCGCCTTTCACGAGGACGGTTCGGTGGCCGAATGGTGATCCGCCGCGCCAACAGGAGATACTGAACCCATGATTGCCAGACGCCACTTTCTCGCCGCCCCCGCGGCGCTCGCGTTGCCGGAAGCGCCGGCCGGGCCCGGCCCCGGTCTGGCGTCCCAACTGGCCGCCGCCATGGCCGCGCCGGTGCTGAACCGCTCGCTGTTCCCCAATGCCGTGCCGCTCGAGAGCGTGCAGCTCCTCAAGAGCGGCCCGGAATACATTGTGCGCGCCCGCTCCCGCGACGGCGTTTGCGGCTACGCCGATGCCCATCGCTCTGTGATGTCGGCCGCCTACCCGATCGTCGTCAAGAAGATCGCCCCCTTCTTCGCCGGCAAAAACGCCGTGGATCTGGAGGCGCTGCTCCATGGCGTCTACCTGGCCAGCTCCAACTACAAGTGGCAGGGGCTGCCGTTCTGGGTCAGTGTCGCGGTGGTGGAGATCGCCATCCTCGACATGCTGGGCAAGGTCGCCGGCAAGCCCTTGGGCGAGCTCATCGGCAAGGTCCAGCGCAAGGAGATTGCGGTCTATCGCGCCAGCGGCAACCGCGGCAACTCGCCCGAGGCCGAAATCGAATACCTCCAGAAGATCGTGGCCGAGACCGGCGCCAACGCCATCAAGTTCCGCCTCGGCGCGCGCATGAGCTATGACGACGCCTCCACCCGGCGCGATCTGGCGCTCATCCCGCTCACCCGCAAGGTCTTTGGGCCGAAGATGGCCATCTACGCCGATGCCAACGGCTCTTATGACGTGCCGATGGCCGTCCGGATCGGACGCATCATGGAGCAGCACCGCTTCGCGTTCTTCGAGGAGCCCGCCCCGTTTGACTACTACGACGAAACGCAGGCCATCGCCAGCCAGCTGTCCATCCGCATCGCCCTCGGCGAGGAGGAGAGCAGCCTGCGCGGCTTCCGCCGCATCATCGAGCACGGCGTGGCACGGGTCATTCAGCCGGACCTGCTCTACTCCGGCGGCTTAATCCGCGCCGTGAAGGTGGCCCGCATGGCCGCCGCCGCCGGCCTGGAGTGCACGCCCCACATGTCCGGCGGCGGCCTGGGTTTCCTCTACGTGGCCCACTTCGCATCGTGCATCCCCAACCCCGGCCCTCATCAGGAGTACAAGGGAGAGGACGACACGTTGCCCGTCTCGTCCGATACGTCATCACTGAAGTGCGAGAAAGGACTGCTCCGGGTGCCCACCGGCCCAGGCCTCGGCGTCACCCTGGCTCCGCACTTCCTGGCCAAGGCCCTGCCGGTCACCGCCTGAAAGCCTCCCCGTAGGCCAGACGCCCCCGTCCCGCCGGCTGCTGCCCGGTGTTTGAGTAGTGTCCGCAGGGCGGACGCCCCCGTCCCGCCCACTACCGCCCGGTGTTTGAGTAGTGTCCGTAGGGTGGACGCCCTCGTCCCGCTCACTACCGCCCGGTCTCTGAATAATTTCGGTAGGCCGTCCGCCCTCGTCCCGCCCACCACCGCCCGGTGTCTGAGTAGTCCCAGTGGGGCGGACGCCCTCGTCCCGCCCACTACCGCCCGGTGTCTGAGTAGTCCCAGTGGAGCGGACGCCCTCGTCCCGCTCACGACCGCCCGGTCTCTGAGTAGTCTCCGTAGGGCGGACGCCCCCGT
>JBBQLF010000472.1:0-4412 GCA_038327695.1 Bryobacterales bacterium | reverse complement strand
CTTCACCATCGCCGGCCGCTTGCCGGTCTGCTTCTCCAGGCGGTCCGCGGTCTTGCGCATCATGGCTTCGTCGACATCGCAGATCAGCGGGATCTCCGTGCCCGGCGTGGCCAGGAACGCATTGGTGTCAGCCGTGGAGATGCCGCCGCATCCGATGAGCCCGATGCGGACTCTGTCGCTGGCAGCAAGAACAACCGGGGCGCCCAGGGCTGCCCCCATGAGAGTACGACGCGTGAAATCAACCATTCCGGCAGCCAGTATACTCCGTTTGCGGGGTCTACCTGCTGGCCGCGAACTCCTTGTACAGATCCGCCACCTTGCCCGTCTCGGCATCGCCGGGGTGAATCACCACGCGCCAGCGGAATGAGATCTTCTCGCCGGTCTTGAGCTTGACGATGTTTTCCGGCGCGCTGGGATCGAACGAATTCTGTCCAAATGGATTGAGCGAGAACAGCCCGTAGTTGCGCGCGTGCCAGTAGGTGGGGTGGTGCGGGTTGCCGGGATGATCCAGGATGGCCACGCCGAGCTTCTCGCCGTCGATCTCGCCGGAGTAGTCTACCCACCTGGCGCGCTTGCCCCAGATGTTGGCCATTCCGGTGCGGCCTTCGGCGTCGGTGATCCGGCCGCCGCGCTTCTCAGTGAAGTTCTCGGCCAGGCGGATGGCGAAGGCGCCTTCCTTGGTATCGCCGAATGTGACGTCCTGGGCGGCGGTCAACGTGATGAGGAAGTCGATGACCCGCAGCGCGGGGCCGGCGCGGAACCGCATGTCGCGGCTCTCCACCAGCAGGACTTTGCCTTCGGGATCGCGCCATTCCATGGTGGCGGTGAGCGTGCTGCCTTTCCAGGAGGAATCGCGGACGGCGATGCGGCCGATGCGCCCCTTCTTGTAGGAAGGATCGTTTTCCCAGAACTTCACACCGTTGACGTCGTCATAGGAAAACCACAGGCCACGATGGTGGAGATGATCGCGGCTCTCGCCCGGCACGCTTTCCATCGGGAAGAGACGGGTCACGATCTTGCCGGACGCTGAGCGCAGGGGGGCGAGGAACGGTTTGCCGGCGTCGGCGCCGTAGTGAAAGGTGGTGAACGGCTTGCCGTCTATGGCGATGGATTTGTCTTCCGGGTTGAAGCGGACCTGGGCAGACAGGCAGGTGAAGGCGGCGAGAGCGAGCAGGATGGCGTGTCGCATGTGCTCTATAGTACATTGCAGCCATGCTGCTCACTTTGTCCGCCCTGGCCCTGTTACTGGCGCCGCCTTTGCCGGAGTTGCGCACCGGCGCCACCGATGGCGGCTCCATGTTCCATGTGCGGAACACCGCCAGCCAGCCGCTGTCGGCCTACCTAATTGAGCTGGTCAATTACCCTGGCAGTTTCTACATGTTCTGGCAGGATGAGGTGAGCTCGGCGCCCATTCCGCCCGGTGGGGAGCGGCACATCCCGATCACGAACATGACCGTGGGCGCGGTGCCGGAGTACGTGAAGATGCAGGCCGCGCTCTATGCCGGCGGGGCGACGGCCGGCGATGCCGCGAAGGTGGCGCAGTTGATGGAGCGGCGGCGCCACCTTCTGGTCACCGTGCGGGAGTTGATTGCACGGATGGAAAAGGCTCCGCCGGATACCAGCGCCGATCTCAAGCAATGGGCGGACTCGATTCCGCCGCCGACGCGGGCCAACCGGAGCACGCCGGCGGGGATCCAGCAGGTCGCGGCCAAGGCTCTCATTCTGGATGTCGCTTCGAAGCGGGAATCGGCGCCTGGGGCTGAGGTGCTGACTACATTGCGCGCCTGGGAGCGCGCATTAGGGCGCTAGTGGAAGTCGTGCGCGGCCACCTCTACGGAAACCGCCATTGGGCAGGGCCGCACCTGATCGGCTTTCACGCAGGCTACGCCGCGCTGGTTCTGCAACACGCCGTCCACCAGTAGATAGGCATGGCCGGTCACAACGGCCCGCAGGCGCTCAAATACCTGCGGATTCAGGATGATGTTGGCGGTGCCGGTCTCATCTTCCAGGCTCAGGAAGACGAAGCCCTTGGCCGTCTGCGGCCGCTGGCGGCAGATCACCGCGCCGGCTACGCGAACCCGGCAGCCATCGGGCATCTGCTTGAGGGCTTGCGCGGTGGCGACCCGCATGCGGTCCAGTTGCTGGCGGTGAAAGCGCATCGGGTGCGCGCCGATGGACAGGCCGGAGTTGGCAAAGTCAGCCTGGAGCCGCTCCATGCCGTTCATCGGTTGAAGCGGCGAGGGCGACTCCGGCAGGACGGCGTCTGCCAGCAACTCTCCGACTGGCCGGAACACCAGCTCAGATTGCCACAAGGCGTCCCTGCGGTGGCGCTGCCGCGGGCTGCCAATGTGATTCAGCGCGCCCAGATCCGCCAGCATGTTCAACTCTCGCTTTGACATTGGCGGCACACGGCGCCGCAGATCGCCGATGCTGGCGAACGGCGCGCGTGCGCGTGCGGCCAGCAGCGCCAGGGCGGTCTGATGGCTCAGCCCCTTGACGTAGTTGAAGCCTAAACGCACCGCCAGTTGATCATCCCGGTGCTCAATTGTGCACGGCCAATCGGAGACAGTCCCGTCCACCGGCAGGAAGTGGAGGCCGTGGCGCTGGGCGTCCTTGACCAGCGTGAACGAGCTATAGAAACCCATCGGCTGGTTGTTCAGCATCGCCGCGGTGAACGCGGCCAGGTAGTGGCATTTCAGATAGGCGCTGGCATAGGCCAGCAGGGCAAAGCTGGCGGCGTGGGATTCGGGGAAGCCATACATGGCGAACGACGTGATGGACAGCACAATGGCATCCTGCGTCTCCACGCCGATGCCTTTCTTCGACATGCCGGAACGCAGCCGCGTCTCAATGTCCTTCATCCGCTCTTCGGAGCGTTTGAAGCCCATGGCGCGGCGCAGTTCTTCCGCCTCGCCGCCGGTGAAATCGGCGATTAGCATCGCCATGCGCAGCAGTTGCTCCTGAAACAGCGGCACGCCCAGAGTGCGCCGCAGCACAGGCTCCAGCAGGGGATGGAGGCATGTCACTTCCTCGTCGCCGGAGCGGCGGCGCAGATAGGGATTCAGCATGTTGCCGGAAATGGGGCCGGGCCGGATGATGGCCACCTCCACCACGATGTCGTAGAACTTGCGCGGCTTCAGGCGCGGCAGGCACGACATCTGGGCGCGGCTCTCCACCTGGAACATGCCCACGGTGTCTGCACTTTGCAACGCAGAGTACACGGCGGGGTCGTCCGGCGGCAGTTTCGCCAGGTCCACCTCTTCGTGGTAGTGATCGCGGATCAGAGTGATGGAGTCCTTCAGCACGGCCATCATGCCCAGACCCAGCAGATCCACCTTGATCAGGCCCAGATCGGCGCAATCCTCCTTGTCCCATTGCACGATGACGCGGCCGGGCATGGTGGCCGGCTCCACAGGCACAATGGAATCCAGTTGGCCCTGGCAGATCACCATGCCGCCGGAGTGCTGTCCCAGATGGCGCGGCAGATTCTGAATCTCTTCGGTCAGCTTCGCCAGGAGCGTATCGTCAGCACCCGGCCCCAGGGCTTTGCTGACGTCCCGCAACGCGGATTTGGGCCGGTAGGTGATGACGTTGGCCGTCATGGCCGCGCCCAGTTTGCCGTAGCGATGGTAGACGTACTGGATGACGCGCTCGCGGTCCTCGCCGCTGGGCAGATCCAGATCGATGTCCGGCCACTCGCCGCGCTCTTCGCTCAGGAAGCGTTCAAAGAGCAGCTCCATCTGGATGGGATCCACGGCGGTGATGCCCAGCGAATAGCAGACCGCGCTGTTGCCCGCCGAGCCGCGGCCCTGCACCAGAATGCCTTCGCGGCGGCAGAATTCGACGATGTCCCAGACGATCAGGAAGTAGCCGGAGAGCTTGAGCTTGGCGATGAGGGCCAACTCGCGATCCATCTGGCGGTAAGCCTTGTCATGAGCGGGACCGTAGCGGCCCAGCGCGCCGGCCAGGGTGCGCGCGCGCAGGACGGAATCCATGGTTTCGCCGGCGGGGACGGGGTAGCGCGGGAACTCATAGCCGAGATGGGCGAGGGTGAACTGGAGACGGTCCGATAGCTCGATGGCGCCGGTGAGGGCCTCCGGCACAGACGCGAACAGGCGCCGCATGGCGCGCGCCGGCTTCAGGTAGCGCTCAGCGTTGCGCTCCAGCAGGCGGCCCGCCTCGGCGATGGTGGTCTTGTGACGGACGCAGGTCAACACGTCCATCAACTCGCGATTTTGCGGCCGGCCGTAGCGGACGCCGTTGGTGGCGATCAGCGGCAGTTGCCAGTGCGCCGCCATGGCGCGCACGCGCTGGTGGCGGAGTTCGCCGGCGCGATCGAGGTGGCGTTGGAGTTCGGCATAAACGTGGCCGCGGCCGTAAATGCCGAGCAGCGTCTCCACGGGCTGCGAGCC
>JBBQLF010000471.1:0-4436 GCA_038327695.1 Bryobacterales bacterium | reverse complement strand
GACGGGCCTTGACCTGGTCCGGTGTCAGGGACGGGTCCTTCTGCAATAGCATGGCCACAGCGCCGCTGACGATGGGAGCGGCCATGCTGGTGCCGCTCAGGAAGAAGTACGCACTGTATGGAGTACCGGTCGCCCAATCCCCGGCCACCTCGTTACCGGGATAGTGCGTCTGGAAGTAGCCGGTGTTCGGCTTGACGGAGACCACGCGGTTGCCAGGGGCCACCAGGTCCGGCTTTACGACGTGATCCAACAGCGTCGGCCCTTTGGAACTGTAGGAGGCCATCCGATCGTCCGATTTGTCCGGCGTCTTCCTGTCGTTCATGGCGCCGACGGTAATCACGAACGGGTCGTTGCCCGGCGAAGTGATGGTGGAGTAGCCGAGGGTCTGCATGGAGTTGTCGCGGCCGTTGTTGCCGGCGGCCACCACCACCACGATGCCCGCGCGCCAGGCGCGTTCCACCGCTTGGCAGAGCGGGTCCAGCTTGTAGGATTCCTTCACCACGCGGCCCAGGGAGAGGTTGATGACGCGGATCTTATAGGTATTTTTGACGGAGATGGCATGATCGATGGCGGCGATCACTGAACTGTCTTTGCCCACGCCGTTGCTATCGAGGGCGCGGAGGGCGATGATGTTGACCGCCGGTGCCACGCCCGCATTTCCCTTGTAGGAGGCAGACTGGACTTTGGCGGCGCACACGCCGTTGCCGCCGGCGATGCCGGCCACGTGCGTGCCGTGGCCAAATGGATCCCAAGTGCTCGGCTCCCAGGTGACAAAGTCTTTGGAGTAGACCACGCGCGTCGCGGCGCAGGATGCGTCGTACAGGTCGAGTTGTTCGCTGGCGACGCCACTATCGATGATGGCGACGCCGATGCCGCGGCCGTCGTAGCCGTTGGTCCGGGCAGCCAGGGCGCCCACGGTGGCGACGGAATAGTCGAGCAGACCGGTGGCGCGGACCTCCCGATCCGGAGTGATGTAGACGACGTCAGGATCGTCAGCCAGTTCGAGCGCCTGATTCCGGCTCATCCGGACATGGGCGATACCGCCGCCATCACCCACGCTTCGCACCTCGGCGCCGGCCCGCCGGGCTCGCTCGACGACTTGCTCCCGGGTTGCCCCGGCATATTGGACGATCATGTCTTGCGGCTCGGCATCGCTATCAAAGCCCGCGTGGGCGGCGGAATCCCGCCAGTCCGCGGACAACTTCGCGTGGTTGCGGCCGCGGCTCTGCCTGTCATTGCCAGAGGCGACGCATACGGGCACTAAGGTCAGTACCAGAACGCTTGCCAACAGCTTCGGAGTGCTCACTAGCGTCACTTCATTCCATTTCATCTGACAGATCCTTTCAATCGTCCGGCGCCATTGTTGGTGCACATGACGGGCCACACCGCTCAAGTTCCTAAGTCCTTGAAACAAATAGCGCCAGACGGACGCTGCCGGGCCGGAAAAGGACAAAATGTCCGGTCAGACTGGCCAACGCCGGACAAAATGTCCGGTCCATCCGTTGTCACAGCCGAGCCGCGCTCGTTCATGTGCCGAGCATGAGATCCGGATGTCCTGAAGGCGGTTCCGGTTCCCGGTTCACGGCTCATGCCCAGTACCAGCTAGGTAAGACCGGGCCTCACCCTACCCGCACAACTGAGTAGGGGATCTAAGCACTACCGCTGATTTCCATCCATCCCTGCCCATGTGAAGCTGTTACTACAAGATTCAATGGTGTGAAGGGTTCGGGCCGTTACCAATGAGGAGTACGCTGCATCAATTCATCGGCATAGATGCCGTCTTCGCGAGCTCCGAGAGCTGCGCCCTGCTTGAGAAGACCCAACGGCTGGCGCCATTGAATGCCAGTGTACTGATCGAGGGCGAGAGCGGTAGCGGCAAGGAGGTCCTGGCACGGGCCCTGCACGCCGAGTCGTTGCGGGCCTCCAAACCGTGGGTCGATCTCAGTTGCGCCGCACTGCCGGACCATCTGGTGGAGAGTGAACTGTTCGGCTACGAAAAGGGCGCGTTTAGCGGGGCGGACCGGCGAAAGGAAGGGCTGTTCGAACTGGCGCACCAGGGGACTATCTTCCTGGACGAAGTGGGTGAGTTGCCCGCCAGACAGCAGGCCAAACTGTTGCGCATTCTCGATTCCGGATCGTACTACCGTCTGGGTGGAACGAAGAAGGTCGACGTGGATGTGCGAGTGATTGCCGCCACGAACCGGAACCTTCGAGATTCGGTGGAGGCGGGTGAATTCCGGAAGGATTTGTACCACCGGTTGGCGCAGCTCCGCCTGCGGGCCCTCCCACTGCGGGAGCGGCCCGAGGACATTCTGCCCATCGCCGAGCTATTCCTCTCCCAGCAGCGGCACCCGGTTCCGCTTTCGCAGCCGGCCAAAGCCGCGCTCATTCAGTACTGCTGGCCGGGCAACGTGCGGGAGCTTCGAAATGCCGTTGTTTCGGCCGCCGCTATGGCCACTGGCGCCGAGATTGAGCTGCACGATTTGCCGGAGGAATTCCAGCCGGCGTCCGTGATTCCGTGGCCCGAGCCGGCCGGTGCCGACCTGACCACTCTGATCAGAGGGATCACGGAGGTCGAGTCCGGCTACTCGTCCGGCTTACTGGAACAGATGGAACGGAAGACGATTCTGGCAGTGCTTAAGCAGTCTGATGGCCATCAGGAAAGGGCGGCCAGGCTGTTGGGGATCTCGGTGAAGACGTTAAGCCGTAAATTGAAAGTGTATTCTGGAGTGTGCCATGAGACTATCCCTGCCGTACTCAGTGCCTGACTCCACCACGGCGGACGCAGAGCGGCGGCGTGAGATCCGCCGCGTTGTGACCGGAACCGTCGAGTTCATCGTGATGGATTGCTACGACGACCTTCCGCATCAGGGGGAGCTGGTGGAGATGTCCACCAGGGGCATGCGCATGAGACACACCTGCCTCCGGCTGGAGAGGAACATGCGGATCCAGTTTCAGCACGCCAGAGGGTCCGGAGTGGCCAGAACCGTTTGGAACCGGAGAAACGGACAGAACGTTGAATCCGGCTTTGAGGTAGAGTCCTGAGCGGTTTGCCGAAGGCCGCACAACCAGCCGGCGAGTCAGGCGCAGGCTAGCACTGGGGCCGCATCGTTGCTGGCGACGGCGGTGGCCCTGCGGAGTTCGCATCCCAGGAAATGCAGGCCGCGCACGGCGCCATCGGGTTTGGTGAGGAACTCCACCGTTTGATCGTTGCCGAGTAGCGGACAGCCGACACCGCTGAGGCGGTAGCGTCCGTCCAGGCAAGGCTCCAGATTGCCATCGTAGTTAGCCCAGCTGAATTTGAGCCCGTTGGGCGCACGCCAGACCCGCACCACTCCGAGAACGTCATCGGTGAAGGCGCCGCAAAGCGCGTCGCCGTCGAGCGAGGAGGGCCACCCGGCAGGGCCGGGCCGGAGTCCGGCGGCCTCCAACTGCTTCCGTTGCCGGTCCGCGCTCACTTCCTGAAAGTGGCCAAACCAGTCTTCCCGTTGTGCACCGGCCACCAGGTCCAGCACCTGATAGACGAAGATCTCAGGTGCGAACGTCTGATTCAGATTCGCCAGGACGGCCACGCCGACGCCGGCCTGCGGGACCAGTGCGACGTGAGCCCGAAAGCCCGGCAATGTGCCCGTGTGGCTGACCGTGGCCAGTCCATTGTGCTCTCCGAGGAACCAGCCGAGGCCGTAGTGCAGGTGCCTGGTCCTGCCATAGAAGCCGTAGATACGCGGTTCGTCCTCGCGTTGAACTTCGACGTGAGGGGTCCACATGGCCCGGATCGTCTCCGCCGGCAGAGTCCGGTTTCCGCCGCGCAGCAGGAGCCGCATCCAGGCGGCCAGAGACGAGGCGGAACCGGTGAGCCCCAGAGCCGGGTTCGCCGTGCCAACGTCGACCTGCCTCAATTGCTGGAGTTCGCCGGACTCCGCTAACTGGTAGGGAAGAGCGGCAGAGGAGCCGAACGCGGACTGGCCGTCACCACATGGCGCCAGCAGTTTGGACTGAAGCGCCTCTTCGTAGGGCATGCCCGCTGCCTGGGCGATGGCCTCGCCCGCCGCCAGGAACATCAGATTGCTGTAGGCAAACCGCTCCTGGGGAGCGCTGCGGGCGATGGCGCTGCTGAGCCGGGTGAGGATCTCGGGGCGGCTCCAGGGCGAGTTGTACCACAACTCCTCATAGCCGGCCAGGCCCGAGCGGTGACTCAAAGCGTCGCGGACCGTGGGCTGTGTCCGGGAGTTCGAGCAGGTCAGCCGGAACCCGGGCACATAGCGGCTCAGAGGCTCGTCGAGTGAGAGGCGCCCTTCGCTGTGCAGTACGAGAGCGAGGGCGGCCGTGTAGGTCTTGGTGACCGAAGCGACGGCGAAGTTGGTCTCGGGGGAGCACCGGGTGCCTTCTTCCACGCTGGACAGGCCCAGGCCGGCCAGAAAGTCCGGACCATCCGG
>JBBQLF010000470.1:0-4441 GCA_038327695.1 Bryobacterales bacterium | reverse complement strand
GGATCCCGCGTGGAGTAGACGAAGCAACGCTACGCGTCGTGCTCGGCGCGTTGAGCAAGAGCGCATGATCAGCCCGCCGGCGGCGGTGCGGGTGTACCTGTACACGGCGCCGTGCGATATGCGGCGCGGCTTCGACGGCTTGCAGGTGTTGGCCAGGCATGTGGCCAAGGTGGATCCGCTCACCGGGCATCTGTTTGTGTTCTGTAGCCGGCGGAAGGACCGGGTCAAAATCCTGTACTGGGATCGCGACGGCTGGGCGCTTTGGGCCAAGCGGCTGGAGGCCGGCTCGTATGAGTTTCCGTTCGCGGCGTCAGGCCGGACGGAGGTCACCGCGGGCGAGCTGAGCGCGATGCTGGAAGGGATCGATCTGAGGAATGCAAAACGGAGAAAACGCTATGTCGCGCCGTTGCAGTGAAGTGCGTGGAACCATAATAAACATTGGGTTCTGACGCACTGTTCGCTTGGTTTTACCCACAACATATCGTATAATTATTGTTGTGAGGATCGACCCCAACAACCTGCCGGACAACTCCGATCTACTGCGGCAAATGGTGATCGATCTGGCCACGCAATTGGACGTGCATGAGCGGCGATTGCAGCGTGTGCAGAACATTCTCGAGCAGCTTCTCAAATGGCGCTTCGGGCAGAAGCGCGAGAAGATCGACGAACGGCAGTTGTTCCTGTTCGCCCTGCAGTGCGAGGCCACCGGCGGGGACGTCCAGGAGATCATCGCCGAACTGGAAGAGGACCAGGCGGGCCAGGCAAACGACGACAGCAATCCCCCACCCCCGGACACTCCGGCGGCCCCGTCCTGCACGCCGGACAAGCCACGCGGCCACGGCCGCAAGCGTCTGCCGCGCACGCTCACTCGGGAGCGGATCGAGTACGAATTGAGCGAAGCCGAGCGGGCATGCCCGCACTGCGCGGCAACGATGCAGCGGATCGGCGAAGGGCGAAGAGGTGAGCGAGCGGCTGGAATACGTGCCGGCGTCGCTGAAGGTGATCGAAGAGGCGCGCGCCAAGTACGCCTGCCCGTGCGGTTGTGCGCTGAATACGGCGCCGAAGCCGGCGCAGCCGATTGAGAAGGGCTTGGCTGGCGCCAGCCTGCTGGCTCAGGTGGCGGTGAGCAAGTACGGTGATCACTGCCCGCTGCACCGGCAGGAAGTGATCTTCCGGCGGCACGGCGTGGAGCTTTCGCGCAAGACGATGTGCGGCTGGATGGGGCAGACGGCGGATCTGCTGGCGCCCTTGTACGAACGGCTGAAGGTCATGGCGCTGGCCTCGAAAGTGGTTCAAACCGGCGACACGCCAGTCCGGGTGTTGGACCCGGAATTAACGAAAACGCGGACCGGCCGGATTTGGACTTACGTGGGCGAGGGCGCGACGGTGTATGACTACACGCCGACGCGTAAGGGCGAGGGGCCGGAACAATTCCTGAAGGATTATCGCGGATATCTGCAGGCCGACGCCTATGGCGGCTATGACGCGTTGTATAAGGAACCGGAGCGCGGCCTGGTGGAGGTGGCGTGCTGGGCGCATGCTAGACGGAAATTCTATGAGGCGCGCTCCAGCGACTTGCCGGGCACGACAACGGCGCTGGCTTTCATTGGGCTGCTGTACAAGATCGAGCGCCGGGCGCGAGACCTCGACCGCGACGAACGATTGGCGATGCGTCAGCGCTACGCCGTGCCGGTGCTGGTCCATTTCCGGGAATTCCTGGACCGCGAGCGGGCACGCGTGCTGCCGAAGAGTCCGGAGGGCATGGCCATTGGCTACGCGCTGTCGAACTGGAAGGCTTTGTGCCGGTACGGCGAAGATGGCGATCTGGCCATCGACAACAACGGGGCGGAGCGGAGCCTGCGCGGCGTCGCGGTGGGACGCCGGAACTGGACGTTCTTTAGGAGTGACCGCGGTGGCCGGACCGCCGCGGTGCTGATGAGCTTCATCGCGTCCTGCCAGCGGCTGAAGATTGATCCGTGGGCGTACCTGTGCGACGTGCTCGGCCGCATCGCTTCAGATCCGGTCCGGACGCAGGACGAATTGCTCCCCGCCAACTGGAAGTCCTCCGTCGCGTAACGCTCATCCGACCGGCTCCCGCTCAAGCTGACGGGCCGGCATGGGTTGGCTGGACGCGTACGGAACACCAACCTCCCATAGGGGCAGTCATGAGGCGAAAAGTGCTAGTTTCGGGAGCGACGGTCGCCTTGCTCGGCGTCGTAGTTGTGCTGTTGGAGGAACGTATGGGGAGTTGGGGCAGTTCCGGGTTGCGGCAGGAATTGTTAGAACGGTCACGGCAAGACGGGTTGTAGATTGCGGAATGTCATGGCCAGAAGCTCACTGCACACCCATTCGCCACTGATCCTCGCAGAGAGATTGTGGTCTCCGAGGAGGAGATTGGAACAGCCGGTTTTGAGCCTGCTGGCCGGGTGTGATTCTTGGGATTGGCTTCCGCCGGATTCGCAAGGTCGGGGTGGACGGCCGCGTGGAATGGACCCTCGATGCGGGTGAGCCAATGATGTCTGGGTCTTCGCTGACTCCATCGCCGGATGGACGCAAAATCGCCTATCGCGAGACGCTAGATCCACTCGGTCCCTGGAGCGGACCGGAATTTCGGAAGCTCCCTGCTCGATTCCGGATCCTGACACTGGGGACGCCACTTGTCGACGAGGTTCTCACCGATGCGTCGGATCCGGAATCTAAGATGATCGGTTGGTCGGCAGACAGTGAAAGGGTCGTGCTTTCGATTGGCGGGGAGATCCGGACTTATAGCGTAGCGACCGGCAAGTACGTGGCAATTGGGCATGGGGTCAATCCTTCCTGGTCTCCGGACGGAAAGACCATTGCATGGACCGGAGTCAGTCAGCATGGCGTTCTGTTCGACACACAAACCAGCAAGCCGATCGAAATTCTGGGACGCGAAAAGACGGTGTTCGGCATGAAATGGTCCCCCGATTCAAGGTACCTCCTGGCCTGCATCAAGCAACTGCATCGGTTCGGGGATACGGTTTTGGTGGTAGTGCGCGCCAGCGATGGTACCTATGTGAAGGTGCTGGAACCATCGTTCGGAATTACCAACCGCGACTATGGCTGGGTCCTACTGCCCAAATGGCGTCACAGCGTTGATCCGGGTTTGGTGCGGCCGAGCGGGCCGCAGGGATTTCAGGTTTCGGTGATGATCGACGACTACCACGTGTACTATGGCGACGGCGATACGGCGTTGACGGGCGTGGCGCCGGGCTTGGGCGTGGCGGCGGCGCCGGTGGGGAGCGGGTTTGAGAGCGTATCGTTTTACAACTACGACGCCGCGCTTCCGTTGCAAGTGGACCCGGCTGCGGTGGCGTCCAGCATCACGTCCAGTTCCGTGGATTTTCAGTGGAAGGGGGTGGCGTCGGGGAGTGGTTCGGGGACGTGGCGGTAGGATATTTACAAAGACCAGCAGTATCTGGCGAGTGTGCGGAATCCGGTGTTCACGGACAGCACGTTGGGGCCGGGGACGAGCCACACGTACTGTCTGATTACCAACGACCATTTGAACGGCGGCGGCAATAACATTACGGCAGTGGTGGTGACGGCAGCCGCGGCAGGGAGTTTCGATCCGCGGCGGATGGGGGTAAAGCCGAACGGCGCCTATTGGGGGGCTGAGGGCGAGAATATCGAGAATATCGATATGCCGCCGGGGAATCTGAACTACACGATTCCGTTGTTGAAGGAGGTGGGGCGGGGGCAGAGCCCGGTGGCGATCGCGCTGAGCTACAACTCGCAGAATTGGCGGAAAGACACGCCGGCAACGTGGAAGCTGGGCGGGGACATCGGCTATGGGTTCGGGTGGCGGCTGCAGGCAGGGAGTGTGACGCCGTATTGCTCGGATTGGTGGAACATCCACCACTGGGTCTACACGGATGCGACAGGGGCGCAGTAACTCAATGAAGGTTCGCTTGAACAACAGTAGCCCGTGACGGAGTACGTCCTCGATATCGGATATGTAGTTTGGTCGAGGGTGGCCCGGCGGCTGAGGCTGCGGTGCCAGTACCGCAAGTGCCGGTAGCCTCGACCATCTGCAGCGATGGCGCCCCCGTGGACTTCAAGCGTGGGACAGAGTATTTTAGTGACGATCAACGCCTTTCGTTTGCAGTTCCGCGCAGCGGGACACAGTCTCATGAGGAGGAAGTGAATGAGCAGCCTTGACAAACTGAACCGCAGGACGTTCCTGGGAACCGGCACGGCGGCCGGTCTCGCGCTGGCCGGGCAACCCGCCACTCGCGCGGCGGCGGGCTCGGATAGAGACGAGTGGCCCAAACTGCGGCCGGCGATACTCTATAAGCTTTACGTCGGCCGATCCGGGGCAACCACAAACGCCGCCGGCAGAAGTGTCCAATACCTGACCTGGGGTCAGGAGGAGGTCACGAAGATGGACAACTACCTCCGTGACCTCGAGAAGAAG
>JBBQLF010000469.1:0-4449 GCA_038327695.1 Bryobacterales bacterium | reverse complement strand
CATCCTACTCCGGCCAACCGCCGTGCGCATCCTACTCCGGCCTGGGCCCCACCGGCAGCGTCACCCCGGACTGGGTCACCCGGTTGCCGTGCAGCAGCAACAGCGCCCGAGCGCCCGGCTGCACCTCGTCCGGAACAAGGGCGCGCACTCGCCAGACGCCGGGCCGGTCCGCCATGGCGTTGGTTTCCAGCGCCTCCACCGGCTGTTCGTCGATCAGAACCGTCGTGCCGAAACCCGCCTGCAGTCCGGTGGCCAGCACTTCGAACTCCTCACCCGGACGGACCGTGCCAGCCAGCGCGGGGCCCTGGCCACTGCCGTCGGCCGTGTAGATGCCGCCGCTGGCCGGCAGCACGGCGACATCCACGTTAGTCGTGCCCACACGCCCGGTGACGATGACAACCGTCACCTTGGAGAGCCCCTTCACGCTATCGGGAACCAGGCAAACGATTTCCCCCTTGCTCACGCTGAACAGCCGGGCGAACTCCCGGTCAAACCGCACCTGCACTCCGCCCAGGATTGTGGGCCATGGCCCGCTGGCAGGGGCGCTCACCGGACTATCGGGCTCCAGGCCCACCCAGTAGATGCGCAGGCGCTGCCCGGCCGAAACAGGACCGGGCTGGCGCCGCGCGTCGTGCACAATGGCCGTGGTATTGAGAGAGGAAAACCCAAAGAAGTTGCCCGTCACCAGACGGCTGTCGTCCATGGTGACCCGCAGCGGCACGCCGCCGCCTGTACCGTCTCCGGTCCAATTGGTAAACCGCCATTGATCATTCGCCGGGGGCGTGATCTCCACCGTCGTGCCGCGCGCGTAGTAGTTATCCGGCGCCGCGGGGGACAACCGGAAGCTGGACGGCGCCGGCCGGTCGTCGCCGGGCCGGAGCCAGTACTGGACCTGCATTTCCAGCAGATGCGCCACCTCGAACTCAGCCGCGATGGTAGCTGCCTCCTCGCCCGCGACGTAGTCCAGTGCGCGGCCGTCACCGCCCGGCCACCGCACAAACGTGTATTGCGTGCCGGGCGAATAGTCGTCCGCGCCCAGCATGTCGAGCCTGTGCGAGCTGCCGGGCTCCCACACAAACCGGGCCGGCGTGGCGTAGATGTCGCCGTCCACCAGCACCAGCGCGGCCGGGGCGTTAGCATTGACGACGGTCACCGGCTTGTTGGTAAATCGCGCGACAAACGGATCCAGGACATCCTCCACGGTGAACTCAATCGGGTCCGGAGCGTCCCCCCACTGGAACCACTGGCTGAGCAGGAACCAGTCGTGGAACTGCGCGCCCTCCTCCGGCACGGCCTCAATTCGCACGCGCGTGCCCACCGGGTAGTACCCGTCTTCGCTGGCCGGCGAAAAGACGATCCGGCCGGCGCCCTCGCCCTCGGTTTCGCTCACCCTGGCGCTGACCCGAATCCGGCTGGCGTAGTGGGCATCGAAAACCATGTTGCCCGGCCCGGCGGTCACGCTGTGGCTGGCCGGCCCTTCGTCGGACCAATGCGCGAAGCGGTAGCGGATGTCAGCATCGTCCTCGCTCATCTGAACCGCAGGCGCAGCCAGTTCGTGCGTCTCGCCGTTGGCCCAGCGAAACTGCGCCGGGCTGGTGAACTCGGCCCCATCCACCAGCACCCGCAAACCGGGCGGCGTGGTAGTGACCGTCACCGTATCCAACGGCTGGCGATACAGAGTGTGGATGGCCTGGACATCCAGCGGTGAGAGTCCCGCCCGCTGGCTCATGGGAATCCCCGGTGGCACAGATTGCAGCGTGAATCCGCCGTTGCGGCTGAAGCTCCACGGCGAGTAGTGCATGACGGAGTAGTAGTCATAAGGACCAACGTCCTGGCCGTCGCTGATCTGCTGGTCATATTGATCCGCGAAGCCCTTCTCGACGTTCTCGTAACGGACGCGGATCCAGCGGTCCCGATCTATACGGGACTGGGCGTGCCACAGCCCCAGCGTGTGCCCGATCTCGTGAATGGTGGCGCCCACGCCGCAGCCGCCCGCCAGGTTGACAAAGGTCGCGCCGCCCATCCCGATATTGGCGTTGCAGCCGGCTGGATCCGGGCGGAACGTAACAAACGAGGTCTCGTTGCTGCGCTCCACAAAGCGGACCGGCGTCTGTTCTTCCCAGTGGCGGATGGCCGCGCTGACGCGGCCCGGACTGGGCAGAAGCGGGTCGATCCGGTAAGCCACCACGCCGCCCGGCCAGAGTTGGAACTTGTTGTTGACGGCCGACGTGCCGCGTCCGGGTCCGTCTTTGGCCGCCGGCGGAAGTTCTAGTTCGGCCACCGGCGCCAGCAGGATGTCGCCTTCCACCAGCGCCCAGCCATCCACCACCTGGTAGGCGATCCGTTTGCCCTGCCAGGAGCCGTGGCGGATTTCCGCCTCTCCGTGGACGGAAAATGCGCACGCAATCTGGAGGCAAATCGCAAGAAATACGGGATGGCTAAGCGACATCGGCCATGGCCTGATTTCAGTGTATCGGAATGGAATATCGTTAGCGAGCCGGCTTCAGGTGCTCGGACGCAAATTCCAGATATTGCTCCCAATCGTAATCGGTGACGTCGTGTTTCCCGGCCCGGATATGGTAGCGCACCGTGCTGCCGGTGGGCTGGTGGATCTCCGGCATCCGGTCCGTGCCGATCCCCTTCTTGCCGAAAAGCTGATAGACCCCTCCGGCCGCCACCGCGGCCAGGAATTCGCCGCGCGGATCGGCCCACTGATCTTCCACCGCGCTACCCACGTACAGCGGCCGCGGCGCAATCAGCGCCAGCAACATGTGCGCATCGAAGGGCAGGGCCTCTTCCTTGTTGCTGTACTGCCGGTAGTTGGCGCAGAACCAGTGCGGGAATCGGGTGTTCAGGTCGGCCACCGTCTCGCCGTACACCCGGCGGCTGATCGCCGCTCCGCCTTCTCCGGAGTCGTTCGAGACCACCAGGGCGAACCGTTCATCCATCGCGCCGGCCCACAGCGCCGCCTTGCCCAGACGCGAGTGGCCGATCAGGGCAATGCGTTTGGCGTCCACCGCCTTGTCCGTCTCCATGTAGTCCACGGCTCGGCTCAGGCCCCAGGCCCAGGCCCCGATGGCGCCCCACTCATCGGCGTCCGGCGTCTTCTGGCCGGCCTTCAGAAGCAGAGGCCGGATGCCATGCTGGAGCCCGCCGTCGAAATCCGGCTCGATGTCGTAGTAGTGGATGGTGGCCAAGCCGAATCCCTTGGCCAGGATCTTCTCCACGGGCCAGCGGTTGGCCGTGGTGCCGCGCGTGCTCTCCGCCGCGCGCCGCTTCACCCGGGCCTTGGTCTGCGGGTCCACCACCCACGTATCGCCCAGTGTGACGCCGGCATCGGCGATGATGGCGTGGTTGCCCTGGAAATTGAGCCCAACGAAGACAGGCACGGGTCCACGCGCGCCGCTCGGCAAATAGAGGAGCAGCCGCATGGCCTTGCCCTCCACCCGGATGCCCACCTCCTTGCGAATGGCCTTGCCCCCAAGGGCGCGCGGCTCAATCGATGTCAGCTCAAAGTCCACCTTCGGCCGCCGGGCCGGAGTCCGGCCGAACATCTGAGTCTCGAAAAGCTGGACGATCTCCGGGCGGCGTTTCCGCTGCCACGTGGCGGCATCGCGCACCGGTTCGCCGTTCCGCATCGTCAGCGGATCCGGCAGCGTGTAGGCGGGCACCTTGGCCTCATCATAGTTCGCCTTCGAGGGCTGGGCGAAGGCGCAGGCAGAGAGCGCCGCGGCGGCGGCGCAGTATCGGACCAATAGGGCGGTCATGGTCATGGTATCCACACGATATCAGTTTCCTGTTTTGCTGAGTAGTAGAATTGGGCCATGTCAGTGACACGTCGCGTCTTTCAAACCATGCTGCCGCTCGCCCCGGCGGTGTTCGCCAAGGCCGCCGCGCCCAAGCAGAACGTACTCTTCCTGGCGCTGGACGATTTGAACGACTGGGTGAACTGCCTGGGCGGTCATCCCGGCACCTTGACGCCCAATATTGACCGCCAGGCGGGGCAGGGCGTTCTGTTCACCAGCGCCCACTGCGCGGCGCCGCTGTGCAATCCGTCGCGGACAGCGCTGATGTTTGGCAGACGTCCCTCTTCGACGGGAGTCTACTTGAATAGCCAGCCGTACTCTGGCTCCAAAGCGCTGGAAGGGGCTGTCTCGCTCAACCAGCACATGAAAAATAATGGCTACCTGACGCTGGGCTGCGGGAAGATCTATCACGGCACCTATGGCGCGTTCGCGGACAAGCAGGGCTGGCACGACTATGGCCAACCGAAGGGCGATTTCAGGTTGCCCGGCCCCAAGCCACTGGCTGGGCCAGCCGCGCAAGCGCACTTTGACTGGGGCGCCACGCAGGGCGGCGACGAGGAGATGAACGACTACCACGTCACCGAGTGGGTCAACGGGCACCTCGGGAAGAAGCACGATCAGCCCATGTTTCTGGCCTGTGGCA
>JBBQLF010000468.1:0-4455 GCA_038327695.1 Bryobacterales bacterium | reverse complement strand
TTGAGGGCCAGCCCGCCCAGGCCGGCCACCGGGAGACCAGCACCTACAATGCCATCACGCCACGCTATCTGGAATCCATTGGCGCCGTCCTGATCAAGGGCCGCCACATCGCCGAAAACGACACCGCCGCCACGGAACCGGTCATCCTGGTCTCCCAGGCTTTCGAGCGCCGCTACTTCCCATCGCAGGATGCCCTTGACCAGTCCGTCAACCTGCAGGTGAGCATCTACAAATTCCGCGCCCGCATTGTGGGCGTGGTCCGGGACATCGCGCAGCTCCGGCCCGGGGAACCGCCCCGCATTGCTATCTATCAACCCAATGCCCAGTGCGCATGGCCGTTCCTCGCCTTCGCCGTCCGCACGGCGGTGGATCAAGGCGCGATGGTGGAAGCCGTGCGCCGTGCGTTTCTGGCCGTGGACCCCAACCTCCCGGTGGAGCGGATCGTGCCTCTGAGCCAACTGCTGGCGGGCGCCCTGGCCCAACGGCGGCTCGCCACCACGTTGCTGCTCATCTTTGCGGCGCTGGCCGTCGTCCTGGCCGCCGTTGGGCTGTATGGCGTGCTGGCCGTCGCGGTGGCGCAGCGCTCCCGGGAGTTCGGCATCCGCATGGCGCTGGGCGCCGGGAAGAGAGACATCCTGCGGCTCATTATCAGCCATGGTCTGGCCCTGACCATCGCCGGCGTGGTGGCCGGTTTGGCGGCTGCCCCGCTCGCCAGCTACAGCATGAAGCAGATGCTGTATGGAGTGCAGCCGCTGGATCCGCTCACCTTCGCCGCCGCCGCCGTGGTCATCGTCGCAGCGGCCCTGGGTGCCAGCATCTTCCCGGCGTGGCGCGCCGCCAGGCTCGATCCGGCCACGTCGCTGCGCTCCGAGTAGGGATCAGAGCGCAGAGCAGGCTCGCGAGAAGTTCCGGTTCTCGATGTTGCGCCGGAACGCGGTGGCGTGAATCAGGAATGGATTCGGCGGCATTGCGGCCAGTGCGCTGCAGAGCTTCCGCGATTCCTTGTCGTCGAAGGCGAATTTCACTTGTCCGGAGGGTTGGGCGATGCCCAGCGCCACTCCGTACTGGCTGTTCTCCAAGGGAGGGCGAACTACGGCCACCACCGTGGCGCCGTCCAGGGCGAGTTTGCCCGCGTCGATGCGCTGCTTCATCGTCACCGCGCCGGGGCCGCTCGGCGTGGACAGCAGGAAGATCTGGTAGATGCTGCCGGCCCGCCCGATGTGATAATCGGCGCGCCACCGGAGGCCGAGATCGGCGGCACCGTTCGCCGCACCTTCCGGCATGGGCCGCAGGGCGATGTAGCGAAGGCCTACGGTGGCCGTCCGGAGGACCTGCTGGTCCGCGGCGAATTGGAGCGTGACCTCGATGTCTTCCCAGCCGGCGTTCCGCCCGGAAAAGTCCAGGTTTTCCAGACCAAAACTCAATTGGACGCCGGTGGCCGCCTGGAATGGCACGACGTTGGTTTCCGGTGGCAGACCGTCGATGTAGACGGACGTTCCGTTCACGCGGATGGCGTAGGTGAGACGATTCGCCTTGCTCAGAGCGGCAATGGGACCGCTCTTCAGAATGAACTCCGTGAAGGCAGGGTTCTGCCTGGCCGCCTCCTGTTTTTTCAACGTCGCGAGGGAAGGCACCACCCATCCCGTGCCGGGCCGCCCCGGCGGCGCCGCCGCAAAGGCGAGCGGGAGCAAACTTCCGAAGCGGAGCTGCGTGGCCGCGGAGGGGCAAGGCTTAGCCCAGCCAAAATCATCGCTGGGTACGCTGCAGGATCCGCCCTCGGTGCAGTTCAAGCGGACCTTGCGAAGGGCCGAAGACGAGCCGGCCCCGCGCACGAAGCAGGCCTCCGCATAGCGGGGCTCGGTTCTAACGCCGCTCATGACGTTGCGGTGGAGCAGCCCGCGCCACTCATTCCCTTTGGGAGGCATAATGATCGGCGACTCGTACTCGTATTGGCGGGCCCCGACCGGCGTGCCCCCCGAAAGCAGGCTGATGCCCAGAGAGTCCGTGGGCTTGCGGTGCGCCAGCTTCCATTCCGGGGCGGTGTCAACGGGCCCGAATTCCTCGCTCGCCCGAACCTGGAGTTTCAGCCGGAAGTCCAACTGCTCCGGGGGCTGGGGCCGCTGGAGCTGCCAGGTCACTGCGGCCCCGAGTAGAGCAACGGCGGCCGCACCTGCGAGCCATGCCGCCGGCCGCCGGAACAGCGGCGGCTTCCCGGTGAGCCTCTCCACCAGCGCATCCGCGTCGCGACGAAAGCTGTCGTCCCGGAGCGTCACCGCATTGCACCTGGCGAGCGGTGCAAGCGGCTTGGGGAGATCCTCCTCCCCGGGCATCCTGGCGCCATGGACCAGCACGGGTGTGACGCGGATCTTGCGCTCCATGCCAGTGACGAGTTCCAGCCGGACGTAATCCCGGTCGTCGTCCAGCCTCCGCCGCCCGTCCTGATGGGCAGCCGTGACCCACCGTGGCCCGATGACCGCGATCAGAAAATGGGTCTGGGCCAGGGCGTTTCCGATGGCGGTGGGGAAGTCCACGCCGGGATCGATGCTTTCCACGTCGATAAACACGTGGTCGTCCCCAAAGCGCTCGCGGAGGTGATCGGCCAGGCGGCCGGCATGGGCGGCGGAGTCATCCCGCCGGTAACTGATGAAGAAGTGCGGCATACCCATCCGGGGCTTCGATCAGCCCCCCTCCATAGGGATGAGTGTAGCCGCCGGGATTGACTCCCGCAAGTATCGGCGCGCCGCTACAGCCGCTCCCGCACGGTGACCTTCTGCGCTTTCGGCGCGACGCTCCGCTCGATGGTGTCCTCATCCACCGTCACCGCCAGAGAGACCTCTTTCCGTTCGCGCATCAGAACCACCTGGAAGGTCTTCCTGGCATTGGTCCGGGCCGCGCGAACGGCGCCCGTCACATCGCGCGGCGTGGCCACTTTGGTGTCGTCCACTTTCACCAGCACGTCGCCCGCCTTGATGCCGGCCTTCTCGGCCGCGGTGCCCTTCATCACGGAGCGCACCAGAACGCCCTCCTTCACGCCGAAGTAACTGGCCAGTTGGGATTCGCCGAGAGACTCCGCCTCCACGCCCAGCACGGCACTGCGCCAGGACATGGTCGCCTTCGGGATGTCCGGCATTGTGAACCCCTCCATGCGAGGCATTTCAATGTGCATCCCTTCCATGCCCGGCATCGTCCCCATGGCCTTCAGTTTCCGTGTGGCGATGGCCGCCGGCAGAGTCATCGATCCGCCATTGCGGCTCACCAGCAGCTTCACTGTCCGGCCCGACGGCGTCTCGCGCACCACGCGCACAAACTGCTCGGTACCGTCCACGCGCTGGCCGTTATACTCCAGCACCACGTCGCCCACTTTGAGGCCCGCCTTGGACGCGGGGCTCTCGTCCTCCACGCGCGTGATCTCCACGCCATACTCATCCTTCAGGTTCAGCGCGCGGGCCCGTTCGGCGTCAATCTCGCGCACACCCACGCCCAGAAAGCTGCCGCCCATGTTCGTGCTCATCACCTTGAACATCTGGGGAGTATTCGGCGGGGGCGGCGGCGCCGGTGGAGCCGATTGCTCCGGCTGTACTGCCAGCAGTAGCACCGGACTCATCACCAGAACGGCATGCCGGGCCACGGAATAGATCATCTGTACTGCGTTTTTCATAACTGCCTCTTTCTTGTTTTCCGCGGAATCCGTTGGCGCGCCGGCTACCCCCGTCTTCCGTTACTTCTGACGCTTGATCGAGATCGCCCCGCCCGTCGCGGAGAGCATCAGCACCGGACCTCCGCCGTTCAGGCTGCCCTGCGCCACCACCGGGCTAGTGTTCCGGCCCACCGGGGACGGCAACAGCCGGATCTCGGGAAACTCCGACGTGACCCTGCCGGACGGACTCGGCGTCTCGTTCATCGCCTTTACCGTCACTGCCAGATTGGACGGAACGAACACCGTTACGTCACCACGGCCGCTCGCCAAAAATGAACTCTCCAGCATCTGGCCGGCGGCGAATGCCACCGTCACACGGCCCGCCGCCGTCGCCGCCCGCACGCTGCCCGAGACGTTCTGCAGGCGAATGCTGCCCAGGGCGGATTCGCACCGCACGCCCCGCGCTCCGCCAATCTGAATGCTGCCGCCGGCGGTCTCTGCCGTCACCATGCCGCCAGCGTGGCCCACTTCGATCAGGCCCGCCGCCGTGTAGGCGAACACCGGCCCGGCCGCGCGGCCCACACGAATGTTGCCGGCCGTCGAGAGCCGCAGCCAGCCGCCCGCGTCGTCCACGGCAATCTCTCCGCCCGCGCTCTCCAGCACGCCGTCTTTCCCGATCTTGCGCGCATGAATCGTCCCGCCGCCGGAGAGGCAGCGCAGGCTCCCGCCGACGGTGCCGAATGTCATCGGCCCGCCCCCGGTTCGCGCGCTCACATCGCCGCTGATCTCGTCCATCTCAATACCGCCCGCGTTGGTGG
>JBBQLF010000467.1:0-4418 GCA_038327695.1 Bryobacterales bacterium | reverse complement strand
GCGCGCGTCAGCAGGCGGTTTCACGGAAGCGCCTTCTGAGCCGGGCGCGTCAGCAAGCGGTTTCCCGGAAGACCTTTCTGAGCGGCGCGTGTCAGCAGGCGGTTTCACGGAAGACCTTTCTGGGCCGGGCGCGTCAGCAGGCGGTTTCACGAAGTGGAGAGGTTGTTTCATGACAGGTCCTAACAGGGCGCTGCGCGGGTTGTTCGAGATCCGCTTGGCGCCCCCGCCGTTTGCCGCCAAGCTACTCGGGCTTAGCACCGTGGCGCTGTTGTTGCTCTTCTGGTGGCTGGCCACGCTGGGTGCCACGGCGGAGTCGCGGCTCATCTCTCCGGTCATCCTGCCCTCGCCGCTGGAGGTGGTGCGCAGCTTCCCGTCGCTGGTGAATGAGCGCGCTCTGGTGGCGTCCATCATGGCTACCCTGCAACGTGTGCTGCTCGGCTTCGGCCTGGCCGCGCTGATCGGCGTGCCGCTGGGCATCCTGGCCGGATCGTGGCGCGTGTTCGACGCCGCCAGTGCGCCGGTGGCTATCTTCGGCCGCAACGTGCCGGTGGCCGCGCTCATCCCCCTCACCATCCTCTGGTTCGGGATCGAGGAAACACAGAAAGTGATGTTCCTGTTTGTGGCCTGCGTGCCCTTCGTCTTCTCGGACGCCGTGCGCGCCATCACGTCCGTCCCGGACCGCTACGTGGAAACCGCCCAGACGCTCGGCGCCTCCCAGTGGCAGATCGTGCGCAAGGTTCTCATCACTCTGGCGTTGCCCGATATCTACTCCAGCCTGCGCGCCCTGTTCGGCATGGCATTCGGCTACATCATGCTGGCCGAGTTGATCAACGCCGAGCACGGCCTCGGCTACCTGCTTTCCACCAGCCAGCGCCGCGGCCTCTCTGAGCACATCATTCTGATCCTGTTCCTCATCGGGCTGATCGCGTTTCTCATCGATCGTTTCCTGTTGTGGATGCAGCGCGGCCTGTTCCCTTATCTGACGGAGTCCGAATGAGCGAGCAACCGCAACAGCCCAACGTGGTCGATTTCCAGCGGGTCAGCAAGACCTTCCATGAGGGGACCGCAGCCGCCTACACGGCCATCAAAGACGTCACCTTCACCGTGCGCGATCACTCGGACAAGGGCGAGTTCATCGGCATCCTTGGCCCCTCCGGCTGCGGCAAGTCCACGGTGCTGCGTCTGATTGCCGGTCTGCGCCCGCATTTCCCGGCCACCACTGGCACAGTGACGGTCTTCGGCAAACCCATCGACGGCCCTGGTTCGGACCGCGGCATGGTCTTTCAGGACTACACCTCCTTCGACAACCGCACCGTGCTGGACAACGTGGCCTTCGGCCTGGAGTGCGCCGGCGTCCCCCGCCGCGTGCGCGAGGAGCAGGCCCGCGAGTGGATCGGCAAGGTGGGTCTCAACATCGCGCGCGACTCAACCAAATATCCGCACCAGCTCTCCGGCGGCATGCGCCAGCGCGTCGCCATCGCCCGCACGCTGATCCTCAAACCACGCATCATTCTCATGGACGAGCCGTTCGGCGCGCTCGACCCCGCCACGCGCCTCAACATGCAGGACCTGCTCGTCAAACTGTGGCGCGAACTGGAGGCCACGGTCTTCTTCGTCACCCATGACGTGAACGAGGCGGTCTACCTGGGCGACCGCGTGTATATCTTCTCGCCCGCGCCCGGCACAATTCTCCACGAGCTGGAGGTGCCCGCGCCAGACCGCCCGGCGCGCGTGATGCAGCGGGAACCGGAGTTTGGCCGCATCGCCCTTGAGATTCGTGACATCATCGAGAAACTGGAGGCCTCGGCCCGCCCGGAGAACGCTTGATGCCACCCCCGCCCCCGCCACTGCCGCCTACGTCGAACATCCAGCGCCCAGGACCCGGCGTCTATCTCAAGCGCGCCTTTTTGTATCGCTGGAACGTGCTGCTGTTTCTCGGCGCGGCCGGCGTAGCACTGCTCAGCCCTCTGCCGGACGTGGCGTTGCCCCTGGTGGCTGCCGCCGAACTCATCTATCTCACCGGCCTGATCTCCCATCCCAAGTTTCGCGACGCCATCGACGCCCAGCACCATCAGGAGACGCGCAGCCAGGCCGAGGTGGCCGGTCAGCGTTCCGTGCAGGAGATCGTCGCCCAGTTCCCCATGCAGGACCGCCAGCGTTTCGACCAGTTGCGCGCCCGCTGCCTGGAGATGCGTTCCATCGCGCTCGGCGTGCGCGGCAGACAGGATGCCGCCGGGGAAGACCCCAACACGGCCGCGCTGGATCGTCTGCTGTGGGTCTTCCTCCGGCTCCTTGTCTCCCAGCAGGCCATGACCCGCTTCCTGCAACGCACCGACGTGCGCGACATCCAGACCCGGCTGGAGTCCGCGCGCAAACAGGTGGAAGCGCAAGCCGGCGGCGATGAGCGCATCCTCCGTTCGCTTCAGGATTCCATCGCCGTGCAACAACAGCGCCTCGACAACTACAACAGCGCCCAGAAGAACGCCGAATTCGTGCGCGTCGAACTGGACCGCATCGAGGCCAAGATCCAGGCCATCACGGAGGCGGCCGTCAACCGCCAGGACCCCAACTTCCTCACCAGCCAGATTGACTCCGTCACCGCCAGCATGCACTCCACCGAAAAAGCCATCAGCGAACTCCAGGAGATCACCGGCTTCGTCGAAGATATGCAGCAGCCGCCTGTCATCCTCGGCGCCGACTTCCCGGATCTCAACAAGGTGAAGCAATGACCCCCTGGGCCGCCCGCCTCTCTGAGCTCTACTTCTCCCGCACCACATCGCTGTTCGCGCTGCACGGCAACGTCCAGGACCTCATCGCCACCGGCGCCGGTTACACCACCCTGGCCGACTACCTCACCGGGCAGATCTTCGGCCGCTGGGACCTGGTCCTGCACTACGATCTCGCCCGCGGCCTGCGCGCCTTCGCCGGCGCCGACGCAGCGCGGCTGAAGGAAATGGTGGTGCTGGCCAATCGCAAGGCCGGCGATCTCACCCAGGCGCGCCGCGATCCGGCCATGGCCTTCGCCATGCTCGATCGCTTTGTGCAGAACAACATCATGGCCAGTGAGCCGGACCGCGTCTCCGCCGCCATCATCATCGATCAGGCCAGCTTCCTCCTGCCCGCCGGCGAGCCCGGCCGCCTCTCCCTCCCCGCCGCCACGCAGATCGTCACGCTGCTGAACTGGGCCGCCAGCCCCCACCTGAAGCGCCTCAACATGGCATTCATCCTGATCGACGAGAAGCTCTCCGCATTGAGCGAGCGCCTGGTGGCCAGCCCGCACACCGCGTCCATCGAAATTCCGCTGCCCGATGCCGAAGCCCGCTGCGCCTACATCGAGTTCGCCACCGAAGGCCGCCCCCTGGCGGAGGTCTCAGACTACGCCGCCGCCGAGCTGGCCGCCAATACCGCCGGCATCTCGCTGATCGATCTCAACGTCATGCTGCGCTCCGCGCTGGACGGCAATCAACGGCTAGATCCGCCGCGCCTCCGCAAGCTGAAGAAGGAGCTGATCGAGCGCCAGTCCCAGGGCCTGCTGGAGTTCATTGAACCGCGCTGGAACTTCGACGTCTGGATCGGCCATCCGCCCATCAAGCAGCGCCTGCGCGACGACGCCACGCTGCTGAAGCGCGGCCAGCTCCAGACCCTGCCGATGGGCTACCTGGTGTGCGGCGCAGTGGGCACCGGCAAGAGCTTTCTGGCGCAATGCCTGGCCGGTGAGATCGGCATCCCGTGCGTGGTGTTGCGCAATTTCCGCTCGAAGTACGTAGGCGAAACGGAAGGCAATCTGGAGCGCCTGCTCAATCTGCTCCGCGCGCTCGGGCCCGTGGTCGTAGTTGTAGACGAGGCCGACGCCGCGCTAGGCGACCGCGACCAGCAGGGCGACTCCGGCACATCCAGCCGCGTCTTCTCCATGATTGCCACGCAGATGGGCGACACGCGCTATCGCGGCAAGATCCTCTGGATGCTCCTGACGGCGAGGCCGGATCTGCTGCCGATTGACCTCAAGCGCCAGGGCCGCGCTGAGATCCACATCCCGCTCTTTTACCCGACGGAAAAGGACGAGCTGTGCGCCATGTTTCTGGCCATGGCCCGCAAATCCGGCGCCACGCTCACGGCGGAGGACATCCCGGAAATCCCGCACCTCGGCCAGCTATCCGGCGCCGATGTGGAAGGTCTGGTCGGCCGCGCGCAACGCACCTCGCTGCTGGCCGGCTCGACAGTCATCACGCGCGAGGCCCTGGCTGAAGCGGTCTCGCAGTTCCTGCCCGCCACCAGTGGCATGGAAAAAGAGATGCAGGAAATCGCCGCCATTCTGGAGTGTACGGACAAGCAGTTTCTCCCCCCCGCCGTCCAGGAGCGCGTTGAGACGGCCGGCGGCCGCCCGGCGTTGCAGGAGAGGTACTCCACACTGCGCCGCC
>JBBQLF010000466.1:0-4463 GCA_038327695.1 Bryobacterales bacterium | reverse complement strand
TGGTAGACGGCGCGCCGGTGGCTGTTGCCAACCTCGGAACCCTTGGCGCGGTTAGCGTCAATGTGACCACCACCTCGCTTGGTGGCCTGACTCTGCCGGCCAATGCGACCTTCACGGCGTTCGCCCTCACCGAAGAGCGTCAGATCCCGTCGGAAATTCCTGAGCCCAGCACGATGGCGCTTCTCGGCACCGGCCTGCTCGGCCTGGGTTTCCTGGCCCGCCGCCGGAAGTAGTTCCAAGTATCGGCCTCCTCAGAGTCAACGAGGAGACGGTCTGATCGAGGGAGCAGCGCCCGAGTGGATCCCTACGGGGTACACTTGGAGCGTGAGCTCCCTTTTTCTTTTGGTAGCGGCTCTCTGGTTGGCCGGTTCGGCCTGGGCCGCGGCGCCCGCGCGCTTCGTCGAACACGAAATTGCCACGGACCTCAAGGGCGGCTACCAAGTGGTGGTGGCCGATCTCAACGCCGACGGGAAACCGGACCTGATTGCGCTGGCTTCCGGCAGGAAGGAACTGGTCTGGTTTGAAGGCCCGGCGTGGCAGCGGCACGTGCTGGCGGTGAACCTGAACCGTATGATCAATTGCGTGGTGGTGACGGTGGGCGGCAAACCGCAAATTGTAGTGGCCAGCGAGTTCTCCAATGAGGCGGCGAAGAGCGGGGGCGTGGTGAGTGTACTGGAGGCTGGCGCGGACGTGCGGCAACCCTGGCGCGTGCGGGAGATTGACCGCCTGACCACCGCCCACCGGCTGCGAGTGGCAAAGATCGACTCTGGCGGCAGCGTGGTGGTGAATGCGCCTTTGACCGGCGCGCAGGCGGTGGCGCCGGACTACCGCGGCCACGTCCCGCTGGTCTACTACCGGCCCGGCGAGTGGAAGCGCCAGTTGATCTCAGAGGCCAATGAGGGCGTGGTGCACGGCCTGACGGTGCTCGATTGGGACGGCGACGGGCGGGACGAGCTTCTGACGGCCAGCTTCGGCGGGCTGCACCTTTTCCAACTCGGGCGGAAGGGCGAGTGGGCGCGCAGCCTGGTCACCCGGGCAGATCCGGCCGAGTGGCCGAAATCCGGCGCCAGCGATGTGGCGGTGGGCCGGCTGGGCAAGGCCCGGTTTCTGGCGGCGATTGAACCCTGGCACGGCCACCAGACGGTGATCTACCAGCAGGTAAAGGGCGCCTGGCGGCGGCAGGTGATCGACGCCACCCTGGTGGAGGGCCACACGATTCTCACAGTGGACTTGAACGGAGACGGCCGCGATGAGGTGGTCGTGGGCTATCGCGGCCAGGGGCGCAGCGTGCATGTCTACTCGGCCGGCAAGACGGGCTGGTCCCGCGAAGTCCTGGACAACGGCGGCATGGCGGCCAACGCCTGCGCGGCGGCGGACCTGAACGGGGACGGCAAGCCGGATCTGGCCTGCATCGGCGGTGCGACGGCCAACCTGAAGTGGTATGAAAACCGTGGCTCAGTCCAGGTGCTTCACTAGGATCACTTCATTGCCCTGCTCGTTGTAGATGACCTCATCCACCAGCTTTTGGGCGATCAGGATGCCGAAGCCGCCCATGCGCAGCCCGGCCTTGGCCCGCACGTCCAGGTGCGCCACCGGCGACTCCTCGGGGTAGCTGATGGCGGCGTGTTCGAGGGCGCCGCGGGAGAAGCCCGGCCCCGGATCCTCCATGTGGTAGACCAGCGCCCGGCGAGTGCGGACGCGCGAGACGCGGACCCACTTTTCGGGATTGAGGCCGCCGCCGTGCTCGATGGCGTTGGTGAGAATCTCGCGGAATGCGATGGCCACGCGGGCGCGCTCAGTGGCGTCGAGATCGCTCTTCATCTCCTCCATGAACTGGAGGATGCGGTCGGCGGTGGCCAGCGTGCAGCGAATGCGGAGGGAGAGGAAATCCGGCAGGGCGGAGACCACGTGGATGCAATCGTCACAGGGGGGCGTACGAACGGCGTTGTCCATCATGTCGCGGACGGCGCGCGCTGAGAACGGCCTGCTGAAGTAGCTGTAGGCCTTGTGCTGGATGGCGTCAATGACGTCGGTGCTGCTGGGCGCGGCGTCGATGAGGATCACGCGGACGCCGGGCTGGGCGTCGCGAATGGCGGCAACCAGGTCTCCGCCGCCGCCAGTGGGCCTGGCGTCCTCCACCAGGACCAGGTCAAACTTGCGCCGCTGGAGCAGGCTGAGGCCCAGGTCGAGCGAGGCGGTCTGTTCCACCAGCCATTCCTGGTCCTGAGACTGGCTCTCGAACAGAGGCGGCAGGTCGGGTGCGCTGCCGATCAACAATCCCAGGTATGGCTCGCTCATGGAGGTTGACTTCATTATAGAGTCACTTGTGGCTGGGGAGTAGGCAGAGAGATCGGGAATTCGCCGCAGGGCCCGGCGGGCGGCATGGCAGGGGGTCTAGGTCCGCATGGCGTCCGCCGGCTCCGGCGGGAGAAGCAGACGGGCGCCCATCGCGATTCATGGGGAAGGGCTCCGGTTAGTGTCTGCTCACTTACAGTGTAGTCTGGGGGACTGGCCGGGCACCGTAAAGCAGTGTCAATTCTGCTGAAGCCGCCGCCGCACGGTGGGAGCATGGCGGACAATGCTGACCTCTAGCCTGTCTCTGCTCTTTACCGGCCTGAGACTCACAGGATGGGCCAGGACCAGCCCGCCTCGCCGGAGGGCGCCGCCGCTAGCGTGCCCGCCCGCGGCGTCGTGCTGCCGACACTGACGCCGTAGGGCAAACGGACCGGAATACCCTTGATTTTCGTTTCCCACCATGCTAACTTTTACTGCAGGAGGAAGCATGAACAAAGCTTCATTGTTGACGCGCTTGATGATCAAAGTAATTTTGGCATGCATGGTGGTGGCGGCCACGGCAGCGGGCCAGAGCCTGAGCAAGAAGGAACTGCTGGGCAAGAACATCTTCTTTGACGAGAGCCTCTCGGCCAAAGAAAACCAGTCCTGCGGTACCTGTCATGCGCCGGAAAGTGGATGGACCGGCCCGAGTTCCGAGGTCAACGACGGGGGCGCGGTGTATGAAGGGTCGATCCAGGGCCGCTTTGGCGACCGGAAGCCGCCCAGTGCGGCCTACGCCACGCAGAGTCCGGTATTCTACCCTGGCAGCACAATCTACATTGGCGGTAACTTCTGGGACGGGCGGGCCACTGGGATGAGGCTGGGCAATCCCGCGGCCGAACAGGCACTGGGGCCTTTCCTGAATCCAATGGAGCAGGCTCTGCCGAAGGCGAAGGATGTGGTCGCGAGAGTGTGCGCCTCCTCGTATGGCGAGCTCTTTAGGAAAGTGTGGGGCGATGAGTTCTGCCTGCGCGGCAACGAAGCCGAGGCCTATGACAAGATCGGTTACTCCATCGCTGCGTACGAGGCATCCAGCGAGGTCAACGCGTTTAGCTCCAAGTATGACGCCTGGTTAATGGGCCGCGCCGCACTCACGGCCGCCGAGAAACGCGGGTTGGCCCTGTTCACGGGTCCGAGGGCGAAGTGCGCGAACTGCCATCCCGCCACTGGAGTTCGCCCGTTGTTCACCGACTACACGTATGACAACCTCGGGATCCCGAAGAACCTGGAAAACCCCGTCTATGATAGACTCCCCCGCTTTGTCGATCTGGGCCTGGGCGGATTCCTGAAATCGCTGAACTACTCGCCCGCAGTCTACAAGCCGCAGCTTGGCAAGGTGAAAGTGCCTACGCTGCGCAACGTGGACATGCGGCCATCGGAGAAGTTCGTCAAGGCTTATGGACACAACGGCTATTTCAAGAGCCTGGAGGAGATTGTCCACTTCTACAACACGCGCGACGTCCTGCCACGTTGCGGCTCGAAGCCTGGGCAGGCCGAAAAGGTCTCCTGCTGGCCCGCGCCGGAGCTTGCAGCCAACGTCAACACGACCGAATTGGGCAAACTGGGCCTGACGGCGAGGGATGAGGCAGACATCGTGGCGTTTCTGAAGACGCTGTCCGACCACTGGGGGAAATAGGCCGGCGGGCGGTGGCGAACTGCCCGTTGGAATCAGTGACAATTGTTGCGGCGGCGCGACCTGGGGCGGGCCACGATGTCCGCTCCAGAAGATCCGGGATCTTCGGCCGCGCCGGTCAGTAGATTAGGCCGTACTAGACGCCCAGTTGGATCCGGTTGGCGCTGGCCTTGGCGCCGCTCTTCAACAGCAGCGTCCCGTGGAGGTATTCCCCTCCGATTTCGCCGGAGAGAAACGGCCGCCAGAACAGGTTCAGACCTCCTGATCTCGCCCCGCGTTTTCGCGGAGCTGAGGAACTCAAGACGATCCATGTTGAGGCCCAATCCAACATCGGGCGCCAGATCGTACTGATCCAGTTGTAGGCCTTCCTGACCCCATCTTGCCACCAGGAAGATCAGCAGATCTCCCGCCGTCTGAGGCGATAAGGCGCAGAGAAGGTATCACTTAGGCCAACGTTACGCGAACGTTACGAGGAGGATTCCTGACCGCATCCGGC
>JBBQLF010000465.1:0-4506 GCA_038327695.1 Bryobacterales bacterium | reverse complement strand
TGTGGAGCTCGTCAAAGACCACGCCGGAGGCATTCAGTCCGTGCTTGGTGTTGACTTCGGCGCTCAGCGCCCGGTAGACCGTCCGCGTCTGGTTGTCGACGATCCGCTTTGTGCTGCGCACGATGGTCGCCCGCCGGCGGAGGATCGGCGACATCTGCACCATGTCGGCCGCCACATCGAAAACAACTGAGGCCTGCGCCCGATCAGCGGCAGCCGAGAACACCTGGCCGCCCTGCTCGCCATCGGCGAACGTCAGGTAGAGCGCGATCGCGGCGCCGAGTTCGGACTTGCCGTTTTTCCTGGCCATCGAAATGTAGCCGGTGCGGTACTGCCGCCGGCCATCCTCACGCACCAGGCCGAATAGCGGCTCAATGATCTCGTGCTTTTGCCACGGCTCCAGTATGAATGGCGCTCCGGAGTATTCGCCCTGCGTGTGACACGTCAGACGCTCGATGAAGTTGCACGCGCGTTTGGCGCGGTCCGCCGAAAAAGAAAACCTCGGGACAGACGCGGCGCTCATGAGTTGATCGCTGCCTCCATCTCCAGGTCGAGTTGCATTTGTGGGTTCGCCGTCACGACTTTGTTGCGGCTCACGAGGGTGAGGCCAAATTCATTGCAGAACGCCTGGACTTGCTTCCAGTTCCGCGCAGCACTGATGTCCGCGCGCCAGCGGTTCGGGTTCCCCGCTTCCTTCAGTTCCCGTTCGGCTCGCATCGCCCGGGAGTAGGCGAAGCAGGCCGCCTGAAGGGCGATGGAGTCAATGGGGAAGCTCATGCCGGCAGTGGCCATGTGTAGGGTCCAGAAGCTCCACGCGACCTTGGCGTCGGTGTCAAATTCTGCGTTCGCCGTGAGGGTGCCGGACGCACTGGACGGCGCCTCTGGCCTCTCCGGGCGGTGCGATACCGGCCCCAGCAGCTCTACCACCTTCGCGTTGTTAGGTTTGCGTCCTCGTCCCATGCAACTTGCAAATTCTGCGGATTCCCACGCGTGAGGCCCAATACGGTCTAGGTCCAAAAGCCCCAGAGATTTGACCCACCCCCGCCCTTACCGGCCGCTCGCCGTCTTTGAGTCGTGGCACGGCTTGCATAGGCTCTGCCAGTTCGCCGGGTCCCAGAAAACAGCCATATCGCCTCTGTGGGGCACGATATGATCCACCACCGCCGCCCAGGCCAGTGCGTCGTGTCGCTCGCACTCGGCGCAGAGCGGATGACGGGAAAGCCAGCCGATGCGCGCCTTCTGCCACTTCCAGCCATAGCCACGTTCGGCGACCGTGCCCCGCTGCTCATCTGTCTGCTTGCGGCTAAACCGAAGACTGAGCGGGCACGAGCTCGGGTGCGACACCTGGCACCGCGGACACCAACGAGCTGGCTGCGCAGGATGCGGCATCTTAGTGGCTGCCCCTCACGCCCCGCAAGGCAAAGACCGCGGCGCGCTGAGCATCTACCGTGTTGAGCGTCTGAGTGAATGACCGCCCCCAGTTGGACGGCTTCCGTTGCAGCAGCAGCTCTTGCACCATCGGCGATTCTTCGTTTAGCAGCACCCGTATGACGTGTCCCTTGCGATCGCATACCAGGCGCACGCCCTTCAGGGTCGCGGCAAAGTCTCCGTCAAGGTAGTGGGCAATACGGCCATCCGTGGTGATAACTGGGACTGTAGACATAGGGGATCGAAAAGGGGCCCGGCGGGGTGGATTGAAGAGCGCCCCGGCGCTCTGGTCACTGTGGTCGCGGGTATATGGGCGGCCCGCTAAATGTCTCGCACTGGGAATCCGGCTCGCAACTGAGTTCGAGAACATAGTAGAACGTTTTCGTTTTCAATTGCAAGCACGTTTTTCGCTACATCTCACGCCGGAATCCGTACCTTCTTTTAGTGCTTCCAGTGTTTCCAGATAATTAGTAGTTTTTTGTATATGCGGGCGCGGGCGCGTACGTGATCGAGGGATATACTGGAAACACTGGAAGCGCCTATGATTCCAAAGGACTTAGACTGGAAGCGGGACTGGAAGCAGACTGGAAGCAGACTGGAAGGATAGTGGTCTTTGAGGTCCTATAGCGCCAATCAGCACCACCACCAGCTGATCGATTGAACCTTTCCCATCCGTTCTTTTTCAATATCTTAGCGATGCGCACTTTGTCTGATTGCGTCCACAAAGCGGCGTCCTTCTTGATTGTGATCCTCAAAATTTCTGTTATGCTGACGCTCCGGTCGTACGAGTACGCCATCAGGCGCGGCATGCCGTCCGGGTCTCCGAAGATCAACGCATCCCACGGATCGACTTCGTACCGCTGCCCTTGCTGCGCTCGCGCGAGCTCCTCAAGTTCCGGCTCATTCAGCCACCAGGGCGCACCGGCCCGGTATTGTGCCACCGCTTCGGCCCAGAGCTGCTCACGATCGCGCCGCAGCTCATCCAGGTAGATCGGCCCTACCGTCACCGGCCAGAAGCGCCTGGCGCCCGTCTCGTCGCGCAGATACTCGCTCGGGTTCACCGTGCCGGCGAACACGCACTGGCGATGCGCTTCGATCACGCGCCGCCCATACGAAGGCCGGTACCGGTCGACGGCGCGGCTGATGAAAGACTTGGTGGCCGCCAGCTCTGCTTTGCTCAGGGCGTTCAATTCGGCCATCTCGACCAGCCATGCGCCGCGCAGTTGTTCTGCCGCATCCTTGCTGCCGACTACCGCCAGGTCGTCGGTGAACCAAGGCTCCGTGAGCGCCCGTAGTGCGCTGCTCTTCTTCGCGCCCTGTGGGCCTTCCAGAACGAGCACGCAGTCTACCTTGGCGCCAGGCTGGTAGATCCGCGCCACGGCACTCACCAACCAGCGGGGCCCGACTGCCTCGCAATAGGTGATGAGATCGCGGCGCCGGTCCGGATCCTTCTCTCCTTGGGCGCCGCCCGTCACGCCGAGGTAGACGATCAGCCACTCGTGGATGCGTTTCTCTCCATCCCACTTCAGGCCATCGAGCCACTCTCTCACCGGGTGAAAACGCTGGGAGATCGCCACAGCCTGCACGGCGGCCGAGCAGACCTGGATGGAGACGTGGATGCCCATCTCCTGCAGCCACCGCAGGGCGAGCAGATCGTGGTGGTCCGTCCATACATCACCGTGTCCAGCACCCCAAGGCGGATCGCGCCGGGCCAACGTGCGGAGGGCGAACTCGTCATATCCGATGGCGTCCTTCCATTCCGGGCTCTCAGACAGTGCGACGACGGCATTCAAATAGCTCGGCTTCCATCCGCCGCGCTCGCTCTTCTCCAGGTTCTTCTTCCAAGCGTCGCGCTTTCCACCATCGTGCACTGTGAGAGACATGATTATCGAGATTCCCTTTCGTCCGCCGCAATCGCGTCGCGGAGCCAGAGGACAATCCGGCGCACGAGGTTATGCGTCCGCGCCTCGGACGCAGCCCCAGCCCGCACCAACTTGCGCCACTTCAGGCGGTCTACGTTTCGCGCCTGCCAGCACCACTCCACTCGCTTCTCAGCGCTCGCGCTCTGCAGCAGATATAGCTTGCGGGATGCCCGCTGCCAGCCGATGGTTGTGCCCCTCCGCAACTCAGCAGCCTTGACCCGCTCCAGCTCCGCTTCCAACGCTCGTGCCCAGAGCCGAGACACTTCCAAAGCTCGCGCATGCACCCGGACTTGCTGTTGTTCCGCGCGCGGCCGCTGCGCCAGGGGCACTGATCGAGCCCACAGCCCCCGCGATCTCAGTTCCTCCAGGATGTCCGCACGGTCGCACCCAGACCAGCACGTCCACAGCGGCCGCCCATCCCGGCCCTCAGAGAGAGTAAATGACGATCCGCCATGCAATGGACACGGCCCGCGCCAGGTGTGGCCGCTCCGCTTCAGCCCAAGTGCTTCAGCGATGACTTCGGCGGTCATGCAATCGCCGCCGATGGGGGCAATTGCGGAAACTCCGACCACTCCCGGCCATCCAGGAGTCGCCCCGCGGCCTTCTTGCCGACGCGCCCCAGGCGGACCATCATGCGCCGGCCATTCAGGTTCGGGTTAACGTCTGGACCTGGGAACGTCTCTCCGCTGGTAGACATGATCAATGTTGGCTCGCACTGATCCGGGCCGACTGGTGCCCACTCGCTCCATTGCTTGAAGAAGAACGGTACGTGAGCCCGTTGACACTGATCCCGTAGTGACCGGGTCCACCCCGGGTGCATCGGCCGGGCGCCTGGACCGGACTCCCCGCCGGCGATCACCCAGCCGAGAGGACTGGTTCCCCCGGGATATGGGATGCCAAAGCAGTCCACCGGCCCGCGCAGCCAGCGAGTCAGATCCACAGATTCAAGCAGTGGTTCGGCGCTCACAAACCGGACCGCCGCCGGAGTTGCCAGCAGATGCGGGATGCGCTCGTCAGCTGTCTCTTGGTTCTCGCAGGAGACACCGAGAAAGACGTTCGGCAGGTATTCCGCGTCCGACTCGTCATGCTCGCCACGGATCACAGGCGCGTAGTGCGATCCTCCCATCTGTGGAGAGTGGCCGAGGTTACGCCACCGCCG
>JBBQLF010000464.1:0-4522 GCA_038327695.1 Bryobacterales bacterium | reverse complement strand
GCTGGTAGACGTAGCGGGGCAGGATGAAGAGTTCCAGGACGAGGACCGCCAGGAGGTAGATGACGCCAAGGACGGCGAGGACGCCGAGTTTGACGTTGGCCAGGAGGTTTCCATAGAAAGCCAGGGGCAGGGTGAGGCGGTAGAAGCGGCGGGTGTTGGGGATGAGTTTGAAGATGTGCTCACTGGAACTGGCGCGCTGCCAGGTGCGGCCAGGGTAGCGGAGCATCCACTGGCGGGCGTCGTCGGAGAGGCCGAATTCGCCGGCGTCGCCGGTCCGGAGGTCATAGGGGCGAAGCTCTTCCTGGCCATTGTCTTCATTGAGATAGGAGAAAGAGTTCAGGATGAGGTTGACCTCGCGGGCGCGCGCCTGATCGATACGGACGGCGATGAGATTGATGACGGTGAAGTAGACGGCGACGGTGAGGACCAGGAAGAACAAGTTGTGCAGAACCATCAACTTGGGGCGCACGCGGAGGTCGGCAAAGCGACGCGTGATGCCGGTGAGCGGACGGGGCTCCAAAATTTTTGTGGAAATTCCAGGAGTCGCGCCGATCGGCTGAGTCCTGAGGTTCCCGGGCGGCATCACATTATTGCCAGACAAGAATTCTTGCTCCTATTGCGGAAACTCTATGGCTATGCTAGAAAAAATAGTATAGATCCCGGACCGCTCCGGATTCAGTGTACCTGCCTGGCCGGACAAGAGGGGCTGAGGCGAAACTGGGAAGCGAAAGACATCCTTGCATGAGTTCTATCTTCTCGAAGACATTTGACACCAATCTGCGTGTAGCCGCCGTGGCCGTCATAGTGACGCTGGGCGGCGTTGGCGCGATAGCCGGCTATTTGCTGCATCCCAAGCAACTGGATACAGGTTACATTCCGATGCAACCCGTGCCATACAGCCATAAGCTGCATGCGGGCAACCTGGGCATGGACTGCCTGTATTGCCACACGACGGTGGTGAAGGCCAACTACGCGGCGGTTCCTTCGACGGAAACTTGCATGAACTGTCATGTGCGGGTGAAAGAGAAGAGCCCCAAGCTCCAGATGGTACGCGACAGCTACGCGACGGGCAACCCGATCCCCTGGGTCAAGGTGCACCGGCTGCCTGACTATGTCTATTTTAACCACCAGGCGCATGTGGGCTCGGGCGTGAGTTGCGTGAGCTGCCACGGCAGGGTGGATCAGATGGTGGAAGTGAGGCAGGTGCAGCCGTTGTCGATGGCGTGGTGCCTGGAGTGCCACCGCAACCCGGCGGCGCATATCCGGCCGGTGGAATATGTGACCAAGCTCGACTGGAAGCCGGAAGGCGATGCGGCTGAACTGGGGCTGAAGCTGATTCAGGCCAAGGGCATCAAGCCGCCTGACAACTGCTCGGCGTGTCACCGTTAGAAACCTGGGTAAGACGATGAACGAACTGATTCAACTGAACGCGTCGAGCCTCTCGGGCAAGAAGTACTGGCGCAGCCTGGACGAGCTGTCCAACACAGCGCAGTTCCGCCAATGGGTGGAGCGGGAGTTTCAGGAAGGCGCTTCCGAGATGCTGGGTGGCTCGCGCCGCTCGCTGCTGAAGCTGATGGCGGCGGGCTTTGGGCTGGCTGGATTGACGGCATGCCGGAGGCCGGAAGAGAAGATTCTGCCGCTCGCCAAGAGCGTGGAAGATTACATTCCGGGGCGGCCGTTGCACTATGCCACGGTGGCGTCGATGGGCGGGGCGGCGACAGGTCTGATTGTGGAGTGCAACGACGGGCGTCCGACGAAGGTGGAGGGCAACGCGCGCCATCCGTACTCGCTGGGGGCAACCAACGCGCACCTGCAGGCCCTGGTGCTGAACCTGTACGACCCGGACCGTATGAAGGGCGTGTCGCGCAAGGGCGCGAAGTCTTCGTGGGACGAGTTTGGGGCGTGGTGGAAGACCGAGGCGGCCAAGCTGGGCGACGGGGCTGGATTGCGGATCCTGAGCGAGCGGACGGTATCGCCGGCCGTGCAGGCGCAGAAGGCGGAGCTGGCGAAGAAGTTCCCGAAGTCGGACTGGGTGGAGTTTGAATCGGTCAGCTACGATGCAGCGCGGCTAGGCACACAGATGGCGTTTGGACAGGCCCTGGAGGCGCAGTACCGGTTCGATCAGGCCGATGTGGTCTTCTCGCTGGACAGCGATTTCCTGGGGCTGGATTCGCCCACGGTGCAGCCGCTGAAGCAGTTCTCGGCCAAGCGCCGGGTGACGGATCCGAAGTCCGGGATGAACCGGCTGTATGTGGCCGAGTCGAACTTCACGATGACGGGCGCGATGGCCGACAACCGGCTGCGGGTGAAGTCGACCGAGGCGGGCGCGCTGGCCATCTCGCTGGCGATGGAGCTGAATGCCGGCAACACGCCGTTCCAGGTTCTGAACGCGGTGGAGTCTGGCAAGGGCAAGAAGTTCATTGCGGCGGCAGCGAAAGACTTGGCTGCGCATAAGGGCAAGAGCCTTGTCGTGGCGGGGCCGCGGCAGCCGGCGGCGGTGCACGCTGTGGTGGCGCTGATCAATCAGGCGCTGGGCAACGTGGGGACCACAGTGGTCTACTCTAAGCCGGTGGCCGAGGTGACGGACTCAGTGGCCGCCGTGCAGCGGTTGGCCAGCCAGATGCAGAGCGGCGCGGTGCAGACGCTGTTTGTGCTCGGCGGCAATCCGGTGTACTCGATGCCGGCGGACCTGAATTTCGGCGAGGCCTGCAAGAAAGTGGCATCGGTGGTGGCGCTGACCGCCGATGAGAACGAGACGTACGCTGCGGCCGAATGGCAGTTGCCCGAGGCGCATGTGTTCGAGAGCTGGGGCGACGCGCTGGCGCTGGATGGCACGGCGAGCATTCAACAGCCGCTGATCGAACCGCTGTATGGCGGCAAGAGCGTGCTGGAAGTGGCTGCGATGGTTGCCGGCAACGAGGTGACCAAGGGTCACGAGCTGGTCAAGAAGGCCTGGACGGCGCAGTGGAAGCTGGCGCTGCACGATGGCGTGGTGGCGGTGCCGAAAGCGGCGGCCGTGGACGCCAGGGCCGATGCGGCAAAGGTGCTGGTGGCGGCACAGGCGGCGATGAAGCCGGCCGCGGCGATGGAAGTGGTCTTCTATCCGAGCGCGAGCGCTTATGACGGACGGTTTTCCAACAACGCGTGGCTGCAGGAAGCGCCGGACCCGATGACGAAACTGGTTTGGGACAACGCAGCGATGCTGAGTCCGGCCACGGCGAAGCAGTTGGGCGTGGAAAACGGCGACATTCTGGCGCTGGCGGCGAACGGCAAAGAGATCAGGATGCCGGCGATGGTGTTGCCGGGCCATGTGGACAATTCGATCTCGCTGTCGCTGGGTTATGGGCGCACCAATTGCGGGCGCGTGGGCGTGCGGGTTGGGCACAAGGCGGAGGCTCTGCGGACTTCGGCCGGATTCCACTCGGCGGCCGTGACGGCTCGCAAGACCGGCGAGAAGTATGAGCTGGTGACCACGCAGGAACACCATACGCTGGAAGAGCCCATCACGGGCTTGAGGCGGAATGACATTGTGGTGGAGGCGCCGATCGAGGAGTACCGCAAGGAGCCGGACTTCCTCCATGCCGAGAAGCATGGGGCGGTGGTGGCGGACCTGTTTCCAGGCTGGGATTACTCGAAGGGCTACCAGTGGGGGATGTCCATTGACCTGAACGCCTGCGTGGGCTGCAATGCCTGCCTGCTGGCGTGCGTGGCGGAGAACAACATCCCAGTGGTCGGCAAGGATCAGGTGCGGCGCGGACGGGAGATGCACTGGATCCGCATGGACCGCTACTTCGTGGGCAATCAGGACGATCCGCAGGCAGTGATGCAACCGATGGCGTGCCAGCAGTGCGAGAAGGCCCCGTGCGAGAGCGTCTGCCCGGTGGCGGCGACGGCGCACAGCGACGAGGGCCTGAACATGATGGCCTACAACCGTTGCGTGGGCACGCGGTATTGCGCGAACAACTGCCCGTACAAGGTGCGGCGCTTCAACTTCTTCAACTGGAACAAAGAGGTTCCGGAGTCGCGGAAGATGGTCTTCAACCCCGATGTCACGGTGCGCATGCGCGGCGTGATGGAGAAGTGCAACTACTGTGTGCAGCGCATCGAAGAGCAGCGGACTTTGGCCAAGGCGGACAACCGCCGGACGCTGAGGGACGGCGAAGTGGTGACGGCCTGCCAGCAGGTCTGCCCGGCCGAGGCGATCGTCTTCGGCAACATCAACGATCCCGCGAGCAAAGTGGCGCAGGCGAAGAAGCAGCCGCGCGACTACATCGTGGTGGAAGAACTGAACACCAAGCCGCGCACGACCTATCTCGCGAAGCTGCGCAATCCCAATCCGGAGCTGGCATAACTCATGGCTGATCTCGCAATGAATCCGAGAATGGACCCGAGACTGGAGCTGAACCCGCCGCTGGTGACGGGCGGGGCGACGTACGCGGAAGTCACCGAGACGATCAGCGCGATTACGGAAAACGCGCCGCCGAGGCAGTGGTATTGGGCGATGGCGGTGGCGGTTCCGCTG
>JBBQLF010000463.1:0-4524 GCA_038327695.1 Bryobacterales bacterium | reverse complement strand
GCTCCAGGATCCAGAACCCCTAGTTCGGGCCGCCGGCGCCGGTTCGGCCGCTCGCAGCCTCGCCTCGGACTCCGCCCAGCCCACCCACCGCCGGCCACCCCCCGGACTCACCGATCCTTGACAAGACCTGCCGTCCCCGGGCCGCAAGCATGGGTTCCGGCCAAGATTCCGGCCATTCCCTTCCGGCCCACCGCCCGTTCGTCTTTGACAACTGAACCTGTCTTGTCCCGCCGCGCCTACGGGATGCCCGGCGCTAGCCCCGCCGCCGCCTGCGGGCTGAAGCGTAGGATCCGCGTCGGGAACTTGAACTCGGCCACCCAGAGGTTCACCCCGTCATAGGCCAGAGAACCCGGCATAAAGAAGCTTGTTGCGGCCAAGCCCGGCGCGCCGGTCGCCGGCATCGGCGGCGCCCAGAAACGCGTCGGCCGGCTTGCCGCCGATGGCGTCCTCGATCCGGTTCCAGACCTGCACCCGGTTGTTGCTCCGATCAGCCACAAAGCGATCCGGATAGAAGACTGCCACCTCTCCGCCCGGTGCCCCGCCTGGGGCCATCATACGCCAAATCCGGCGGGCCCCATCGGCGCTGCCAAACGCCGGAACCTCAGCCTGTGATATATCCATTAAATGATTCGACGTATCATCTTCTTCTCGCTCCTGGCAATGATCACCGCTGTAGTGCTGAACTCCGCCCCTCGCCCGGAATATCGCGGGTTCTGGCTGGACACATTCAACAGCAATCTCAACAGCCATGGCGACGTGGTCTCCGCGGTGGAGCGCGCCAAAGCCGCCAACGCCAACGTCATCTTCGCGCAGGTGCGGCGCCGCGGCGATGCGTGGTACCTGAACTCGATCGAGCCGGCGCCGGACTTTCTGCCGATCGAGTCTGGCTTCGATCCATTGTTTGACCTGATCCAAACGGCCCATGCCAATGAGATCGAGATCCATGCCTTCGTCATCATGGGTGCCATCTGGAATAAGAACCCGACTTTTGCTCCAACGGCGACCCTCGGGCCTCCAACTGCGCCGAATCACGTTTTCAACCTCCACAGCGGCTTCAACGCGGCGGCAGGCCGCATCGAGCCCGGCCCCCAAAACTGGCTCACGCGCTCGCTGCTGCCCGACGGGACGGCCGGCATCAGCTTTCAAGGGCACCGGTTCGGATCCGACTTCTGGCTCGACTTCGGCCATCCGGACGCGGCGGCCCACAGTGTCGACGTGGTGCTTCAACTGGTCCGGGCCTATGACATCGACGGTTTGCACCTGGACCGCATCCGCTATCCGGAGTTCAGTGCCACCGGGCAGACACCATTGAGCGGCACCAACATCGGCTACAATCCCGTGAGCGTGGCTCGCTTTCAGGCGCGCCACGGCTTCGCCCCGGACTCCGCGCCGCCCGATCCAGGCGATGAACGCTGGAGCCAGTGGCGTCGCGATCAGGTCACCAACCTCGTGCGCCGGATCTACCTGAATGCCACCGCCATCCGGCCCAAGCTCGCGGTCTCGGCCGCCTTGATCGCGTTCGGCGGCGGCCCTGTGGCGGAGGAGTCGTGGAAGGCGGCAGAGGCCTACTGGCGCGTCTACCAGGACTGGAGAGCGTGGACGGAAGAGGGCATCGTGGATCTGGCCATCCCGATGAACTACAAGCGCGAGAGCCTTCCCCAACAGGCAGCCTGGTACGACCAGTGGATCGAATGGACGCGCAACCACCAGTACGCGCGCGCCGCCCTGGCCGGCCTGGGTGTCTACCTGAACCCCATCGAAGGATCGCTGCCGCAAACCCGGCGCGCGCTGAACCCATCGTTGGCCACCGGGCGCGCTCTGGCCGGGGTCAACTTCTTCTCGCTCGCCACGCCGGACGCCGCGCTCGACAACAATCCGCTGTCGATCCCCCCAGGCGCCAACACCCCGGTGCGAGGGTTCGCCGAGTTCGCCGCGGCCCTCACCACGGGTAAGTCAGTCGACGGGAACACTCCGTATGAAGACCCGAACGCCAACCCCGTGGCGGTGTTCGCGGAGCGCGCGGCCGTGCCCCAACTGGAGTGGAAAGTGGCGCCGGCCCGCGGCCACCTGATGGGCGAGGTCCGGCGCGCCGATGGGACGGCCCTCGATGCCGCTGACGTCTTCATTTACAACGCCGAAGGGCACGTGGAACGAACGGCTGCCACCGACGGAGGCGGCTTCTTTGGAGCCATCGACCTCCGGCCGGGCAGCTACGCAGTCATCGTTGCGCTCGGCGACGAGCGCCAGGTGTCCTATGAAGTGGCCGTGACGCCCGGCCGGGTAGCTATCGCGAAGTTCCAGTGAACCACGCGCGCGGCTGTGCCGGATCGCCCGCTACGCTATCCCGGCCCCATCGTCACACGGCACCGCTCCACCACACAGCAAGACCCCGGAATCCGTGCCGGCTTGCATACCACCAGCCGCCTCCAGGCTGCCCCAGGAGCGCGGGACGTTGTCACCGTGCGGAAGACCACCGGAAAGGCCAAACTCCTACTGCCACCCCGGCAAAGCCGGGGGCCGGGCTCAGAATGGAAACAGCTTTCGGAGTTGCTCCTGCGAGGGCTGAGCGCCATACTCACAGATCTCAAATGCCTGTGCGTACCGCACAGCGCGCGCCCGCTCTTCTCCGTAGAACTTGATCAGGGCCGGCCGGAAGTTGTCCGCGTTGCGGGCATAGCGATTCGCCAGATTCCTGCGCACTGCGTCGCGGCGCTGTTGGCGGCCGGCGCCTTCGGCGGGGAACAACGCGGCGTTGCCGTTGGCCCCGCCTTCATGGATCTGCGACTCCATGACCAGCAACGCATCCAGCGTCGGCTCGATGACATCGTCAATCGCAACGGCCAAGTCAGGCGTGAATGGATACGGGCGCTTGAAGCGGTCCGCGGTGTAGACGAAGACCGGGTTCTTCTTGAGCGGCGGCGCGTCCATGCCGAAGAACGGGACGGTGACCATGTAGGCCGAATCCTGGACCAGGATGGACGTGTAGCGGTGGTCGGGATGATAGTCGTTGGGCCGGTTGGTGATCACGATGTCGGCGTTCCATTGACGGATGAGCCGCGTGAACGTACGGCGGTTCTCCAGCGTGGGCAGGATCTCGCCGTCGTGAATGTCGAGGACCTCGGTGGTGACGCCCAGCTTCCGGGCCACTTCCAGTACCTCCGCTTTGCGGCGCTCCGCCAGCGGCCCGCCGGCGCTCTGCCAGTGGCCGATGTCGCCGTTGGTGGAAGAGACCAGCTTGACATGGTGGCCCGCCCTGGCCCACTTCATGGCCACGCCGGCGCCGAAATACTCCGCATCGTCCGGATGCGCTCCGAAGATGATGATGCGCAACTTGCCGTCGTCCGGCGCCGGGGCCGCCACGGCGGGCGCCGCCAGAGCCACGCTGGGATGCCGTTCGCTGCTCACAGTGCCAACAACAAGGCCGAGGCCGCCCACGGCCAGTAGTGTCAGAAATGAATATCCGATCCGCGTCTTCATTGAGTGTCCCCTGTCGTCCGTCGTTCGTTCCGCACCCGGCACTGCCGGGATCATTCACAATCTACACTGATTTCCCCTCGCAAGGGCAGCCGCCCGGTGCCCCGTTGTAAACTCACCTCATGCGCAGATCACTGACAATGGGGCTCCCTCTTCTGCTGTGCGGAATGCTGCTTTCCGCCGCACCGGGCGCCGGCTCCGCTCAGAGCCGCTTCAAGACCGTCATCTTCGGCCGCCATGCCGAATCACTCGCTGCCTTTGAAAGCTTTGCGCGCCAGGCCAAGCAGTCCGGCGCCACGCACATTGTCCTGACCGCCGAAGACCTGCCGTGGGCCATGTGGCAGATGGATACCCCTGGCGATCCCTATCCGGCCTGGGCGGTTTCCAATGTCGGGCTGCTGAAGGTCTCGCCCCCCGATGCACTGCTCCCGTTTCTGCCAAAGGACTACGCCAATACGGTGCTCGGCATCCTGCGCCAGCGGTGCGAGGTGCTGCGCAAGCTGGGGCTGAAAGGCGCCTTCACCACCTTCGAGCCGCAGATGCTGCCCGAGCGCGTCTATGAGGCGCATCCGCTGTGGCGGGGCCCGCAAGTGGATCATCCGCTCCGTTCGCGCGTACCGCGATTCGCGCCATCCATCGACAACCCGGAAGTGCTGGCGTTGTACCGCGAGTCCATTCGCAAGCTGCTGGCCGTCTGCCCGGAGATCGAGATCCTCTCTCTGCACACCAACGATTCCGGTTCCGGCATGAGCTGGAGCGGGGGCTTGTACCAGGGCCCGAACGGCAACTCCCTGGTCCGCGATCGCAAGATGCACCAGCGCTACCGCGAGTTCTTCGGGGCGCTCCAGGCGGGCGCCAGCGATGCGCGCCCCGGGCCGCTGGAGATCGATGCCGAGTGGGTTCGCGAAGCGGCCCCGGACCTCGTGGCCGGTAAGCTCGGCCCGGGCATGGCCGTGGCCAATTTTGAGGGGCCGAACGCGACGGTCTACAAAGCGGCGGTAGGGTTCCTGCTGGACTACTTCTATCCCTTCTACCCGGCGCAAGGCATCC
>JBBQLF010000462.1:0-4527 GCA_038327695.1 Bryobacterales bacterium | reverse complement strand
GCCCGGATCAGCGCCCCGCTCTCCCGCCAGATCTCCGCCCGCATATCCTGCGAGATGTCTTCGGTCTGCGCAAATCCGGCAAATCGCGAGATCAGTTCGTCCGTCGGCAGGTAGATCACCGCCGAAATCAGCCCACCCGCCACTGCCAGGCCGATGGCCATCCGCTTCCACTGCAGGGATCGTCCGCCACGCCGCGCCTCCGGCCAAACGCCCGCCAGCGTGCCCACCGCCAGTCCAAACAGCGCGGCCAGGAATCCCATCCGCGAAAGCGAAACCACCACGCCCGTCAGCAGGCAGGCCGCGATCAGCATCCAGAAGAATGCCTTCAACGCCGCTCTTCCCGACGAGTAGTGCTCCTCCCATTCCCGCGAGTACGTGGCCACCGCCAGCCCAATTGCCACCGGCAGCGCCATCTCCAGTAGCCCCGCGTAGTGGTTCCGGTTCACGTAGGTGCCTGAGGCCGATACCGAAGTCCCCTCCATCCGCGCCAGGTAGAACTGCATCAAGCCCAACAAGCTCTCGGCCCAGGCTAGCAACACTACCGGCGCCGCGGCCACCCATGGCCTTTCCGGCCACATCCGCGCCATGCGCCGTCCGGCCACAAGCATCCCCAATGTGGCGCCCAGCCTCAGAAACTCGGCCCAGGTCAACACCGGCGTCACCGTCACCGGCGCCGCGCCCATGCGCCCCACGCCGCGCCAGACCTCCAGGCTTAACGGTGAGACCGCCCGCAGAAGCCACTCCGGCAACGAAACCATCTGCAAGCCCACCCAGCCCAGCAGCGCCCACGCCAGCCACGGCACCCACGCGAATCCTCCTCCGCTAGCCCGCCCTCGGGGTGGATCGGTCCACACCCCCCACCACTCCCCGGCCGCTGCCAGCACCAGCACAGCCGCCATCACCGGATTCCAGACTGCGGCATTGGTGCCCGCCTTGGCCCACATCGCCGCGCCCAGCGCCGACATCAACCCAACCAACAGAATCCATCTCATTGTTGTTGCCGCCCTGTCCGTTCCGATTTCGTCTGCCCCACTTCAAATAGGGTATATTAGGTCTGATCCCCGAGTGAGGAATCGCCAACCGCTTGCGCCTTCCATCCATACCAACTCTGATCACGCCCCTCGTCTTACTCGCGCTCGCGGTCCTTGCGGTTTTCCATTATCTCGCGCCTCCGCCCCCACTTCCACTGTCCGCGTCGCCGGCCAATGCCTTCGCCTGGGCGCGCCAGGCCGAATTGCTGGCCGCCGCCGGCAACAAAACCGCCGCCCGCGCCCACTTTGATCGCGCCCTCGAATTGGCCCCGCAAGTGCCACACATCCTCATGCGGACCGTCAATTTCTGTTACGAGAATGGCGACGTGGCCTGCACCCTCTCCCTCGGCCGCCGTGTTCTCGCTCTCACCGCTACCTTCGACACCATTCTGTTCATCTACTACGCGGACTCCCACCAGTCGCCTGGCCAGATCTTCGCCAACGGCGTGCCCCCGGAACCCCGCGCCGTCCGGTCGTTTGTGATCGATCAGGCTCAGCGCACGCCCGGCCCCGCCGAGTTCCTCCCCATCTGGCGCAAGGCCCTGGCCGGGGGCTTCATCGATGACCCCACGGCCGCCACGCTCTCCGCCGTCCTGCTCGCCCGCAAGTTCCATCCGCTCGCCACCACCGTCTGGTTGGACCACTTGCCCCGCCGTACCGCTGAGGTCCTCTTCAATAGCGCCTTCGCCCGCCCGCCGTTGCCCTCGCCGTTTGACTGGAATCTCGGTTTCCCGCCCGGCGTTACCTTCGAACGGACCGATGGACTCAACGTGGTGTTTGACGGCAGCCAGAACGTCGCCCTGGGCACGCCGAGTCAGATGACGCCCGTCGAGCCCGGCTCCTACCGCCTCCTCGTCGATTGCTCGTCCACCGGCCTCACCACCGATCAGACCCCGTTTTTCCGGGCCGTGGATCCTGCCGCCCCACAGCGCCTCAACGCCGTCTCCGGCATGGTGCCCTCTTCCGGCCCCAGGCGGACCATCACGCTGGACTTCGCCGTGCCAAAGGAAACCACCTTCCTGGTCGTCCGCGCCGAACGCACACCGTCGGCCAAGCTGGACAACCTCATCGCCGGCTCGCTGCACATCTTCAGCATGCGCCTGACCAGGCTCGGCAATTGACGGGTGCGCCGTACCCAATCAGAGCCGCGACCGTGAGGGAGCGTTAGAATAGGGTACTTATACGCTAGGATTTCCCTCGATTGGCCGGGCATTTCGTGACTCCTCCCCTTTCATGTCGCGCACCCGCAATTGACGCCGCGCCACCATTCGCCCGCCGCCCGGCCTTACAATGGTGTTTCGTGATCGATATCCACGCCCATATTCTCCCCGCCCTCGACGACGGTGCCGCCTCCCTGGAGGATGCCCTCACCATGGCCGCCACCGCCGCCTCGGCCGGCACCACCGATATCGTCGCCACGCCTCACTGCAACCCCGCCACCCCTTATAGTCATGCCGCCACGGCCGCTGCCGCCGCGCAACTCCGCCCGCTGCTGCCGCCCGGCCTCCGCCTCCACACCGGCTGCGAACTTCACCTGACCTTTGAAAATGTCCAGGCCGCCATCGCCAACCCCGAGCATTACTCCTACAACGGCCGCGGCTATCTTCTGCTGGAATTCAACGATCTCCTCATCCCGCCCAATACAACTCAGATCCTCGATCAACTCCTTCGTGTCGGCCTCGTGCCCATCCTCGCCCACCCGGAGCGCAACAACCGCCTGACTGAAGACCTCGCCCGCCTCAAAGCCTGGGTGCACCGCGGGGCCTATATTCAGGTCACCGCCATGTCGCTCACCGGCCAGTTCGGCTCGCCCCCCGCCAAAGCCGCCAGACAACTTCTGGATCAGGGCCTCGCTCACTTCATCGCCTCCGACGCCCACGATGACCAGTTCCGGCCCGCGCGCCTGGACTTGGCCCACGCCCACCTCACCGCCCACTACAACGCGGACTACGCCGATCTGCTCACCCACCTGAACCCTCAGGCCGTCATCGAAGGCCGCCCCATGGATCCCGGCCCCCTGGAGATCCCGAAAAAACCACGCAAGTGGTGGTGGTTCTGATTCCGGCCGTCCCGGCGTTCCAATGGGGATGGGGGAAACCATAAAGTAAGGCCGCCTTAGGGCCGATAAGCTCTATGTGATACCGGTCCCGCAGATAACTACGTGCTTCGCCCCTGCACAGAGCGAACTCCGGCGGCTGGCGGATGAGCATCTGGCCGTGCGCGGCCGGACGGCCGTACTGGCCCAGATGCTGCTGGTGGCGCTGCTGGGCGCGTCTGGAACCCTGCAAACGACTATTCCAGATGCCTTTTACGCCCTGGCGATCACCACAGTCTTGTTGACTTTCGCCCGCCTCTGGATCATCAGCGGAACGAAGTGGGGCCGTTGGCGCTTTCGCTGGAACTCGCACTTCTGGCAAAGGGTGAACTCCGCGACGGCTGTCGGGATGTGGGGCGCCTTCGCCGCTTTGGTGGTCGCCGTCCATCCGGTGGACCACCCCAATACCCATCTAGCCGTCGTCGCTGTGTTTGCGGTGTGTGCGGGCGCGATATTCACCACCATCGCGGATTTGGGCCTCCTGCGTCTGAACCTGGTGTTGTGTTCGCTCCCCATCGCTGCCTGCGCCCTCCGCTACGGCTCCATGCAGGGCGCGATGTTGTCCCTCAGCGTGGTCTGCTTCATGGGCTTCGGCTTGATCCAGGCCGCCAGTCTGCACAGGAGCTACTGGGCCGGTCTCAAAGACAATCTGCTGCTGCGCACTCAAATGCGTGAACTGGAACAGGCGCGGGCCACCGCTGAGCAGGCCAATCGGGCCAAGAGTGAGTTTCTCGCCAATGTCAGCCACGAACTACGCACGCCGATGAATGGCATTCTCGGCATGACCGCGTTGACCCTGGAGACTGAGCTCTCCGAAGAGCAGCGGGATTATCTCCTGCTAGCGCAAAGCGCCGCCCGGTCTCTGCTCGATCAACTCAATCAGATCCTCGAGTTCTCCCGGATTGACGCCGAGCTCTATCAACTGAAATGCGCACCGTTTGAGTTGGAGTCCCTGCTGGAGCGTGTCCGCGCCGCCGTGCTGCCGGACGTACGGCACCGCGGCCTGGATCTCGAAATTTCGGTGGACCCCGCAGTTCCTCCAAACGTCCGCGGCGACGCGGGCAGTCTGGAGCAGGTGCTGCTCCACCTCGCCGCCAACGCCGTGAAATTTACCGAAAAGGGCGTCATCAGCCTGGACGCTCGCCTGCAACGCCTGGAAGTGGATTCGGCCACTCTACAGTTCTCCGTGTCCGACACCGGTATCGGCATTCCGGCCGATAAACAGCGGGCGATCTTTGATTCCTTCGTGCAGGTGGATGGTTCGCTCAGCCGCCGTCGTGGCGGCGCGGGCTTGGGGCTCACCATCGCCTCCCGCTTAGTGCACCTGATGGGCGGCACCATCTCCGTGCGCTCGGCGCCCCGCCTCGGCTCCACGTTTCGTTTCTCCCTCACCTTGCCGGT
>JBBQLF010000461.1:0-4529 GCA_038327695.1 Bryobacterales bacterium | reverse complement strand
GGACGCCCCCGTCCCGCCGTCTGCTGCCCGATGATTGAGTAGTCTCCGTAGGCCTGACGCCCTCGTCCCGCCCACCACCGCCCGGTCTCTGAGTAGTCTCCGTAGGGCGGAAGCCCCCGTCCCGCCGGCTGCTGCCCGATGTTTGAGTAGTCTCCGTAGGGCAGACGCCCCCGTCCCGCCCACAACCGCCCGGTGTGTGAGTAGTGTCCGTAGGGCGGAAGCCCCCGTCCCGCCGGCTGCTGCCCGAGGTTTGAGTAGTCTCAGTAGGGCAGACGCCCCCGTCCCGCCCACTACCGCCCGGTCTCTGAGTAGTCTCCGCAGGCCGGACGCCCTCGTCCCGCCCACCACCGCCCGGTCTCTGAGTAGTCTCCGTAGGCCGGACGCTCTTCGTCCCGCCCACTACCGCCCGGTCTCTGAGTAGTCTCCGCAGGGCGGACGCCCTCGTCCCGCCCGAAGGGCCAGCGATCGGCCTATGCACGGACCGGCAACGAAACCGCAATCGGGAATGCAACCCCTAGTTGCGGCGCTTCAAGGTCGGCCGCTCGTCGCTTTCTTCCTTGGGCGCCTTCTCGGCGTCGTCGCCGTCCAGCGGGCCGGACTGGCCGCCGGGCGCCTTCCTCAGCCGCGGCCGGTTGGCGTCTTCGGGCGTGGCGCCCACCTTGCGGCGGTTGTTCACGGCCAGCAGGCGGTCCTTCACGTCCTCGAACTCCGACGTCGTGATCACGTATTCAGGCTTCTCTTTCAGCAGGTCGGCGATGTTCTTCTGCGCCTTCGTGATGCGGTCCCCGGTGGGCGGATGGCTGCGGAACACCTTGCTGATGGTGCCCGGTTTGCGCTTCTCCATCGATTCCAGACGTTCGAAGAAATCCACAAAGCCGTTCGGATCATAGCCGGCCTTGTACATGTACTGCAGACCCAGCAGGTCTGCCTCGGATTCAAAGGCGCGGGAAAACGCCAGGAAGCCGACTGGGATCAGGACCGAGATGGCCTGCCGGATGCCATAGCCCGTCCAGCCGCCCATGAAGATCAGCGGAATAGTCGCCAGATTGACAATCTGTCCGCGCGTCGCCTGCTTGGTGCCGTGGCGGGCGGCGATGTGGGCGATCTCGTGGCCCATCACACCCGCCACCTCACTCTCGTTTTCGGCCAGCGTGATCAGTCCCGTGTTGACGAAGAAGAACCCGCCCGGCAGCGCCATGGCGTTTGGCTCATCGGTGTCGATCACCTTGATCGTCACCGGGACCTTGCAGTCGGAGTTCCGGACGAGGTTCTGCCCGATGCGATTCACATACTCGGCGATGGTGGGGTCATCCACGATCTTCGCCTGCCGTTCGATCTCCATGGCGTACTGCTTGCCCATGGCGATCTCCTTCTCGATGGAGTACATGTTGATGCCCTTGCCGACATCGCGGTCTCCGATCGCGTCCGGGTCCTTCTTCTTGTTTTTGTTCTTGGTCTTGGTCTGGTCCTTGGCTGCGTCCTTGGCTGGGTCCTTGGCTGCGTCCTTGGCTGCGTCCTTGTCCTGCGCCGAGGCAAACGGCAGTCCCGCCGTCAACATTAGCGCCAGAAAGAGCCGGGTGAGCGTGGTCGTCATGGAGAGTCCCCTCATTCAGACTAACGTACAGTAGAGAAGATGGGTTACAACGATTCAACGTCGCAGGAAATCTGGCAGAAGTACAGGGCCGAGTTCCCGGTGACGGAAAACCTTCTTTATCTGAACCATGCCGCCGTGGCGCCGCTGGCGCGCCGCGCCGCTGAGGCCATGAAGTGGCTGGCGGACGATGCCTTGCAGAACGGCTCGCTGCACTACGACCAGTGGTTGGCCTCCTATGACGGCTTGCGCGCCGCCACCGCCACCTTGATCCAAGCCGAGCCGGGCGAGATCGCGATGGTGAAGAACACCAGCGAAGGCATAGCCACCGTGGCCCTGGGCCTGCAATGGCAGGCCGGAGACAGGATTGTGGCCTTCCGGGAGGAATTCCCGGCCAACTACTACATCTGGAAGAAATTGGAGGAGTGGAAGGGTGTTCGCGTCGAGTGGCTCTCTTACCTCGATCCTCTCGAGACCATTGAGCAGGCGGCGCGCGGCGCCAAGCTCCTGGCCATCAGCTATGTCCAGTATCTTTCCGGCTATCGGGCCGATCTGACTGCGCTGGGCGCCATCTGCCGCCGTCACAGCGTGTTCTTCTTCGTTGACGCCATTCAGGGCATGGGCGCTTTCCCCATTGACGTGCGGGCCATGAACATCCAGGCGCTGGCCGCCGACGGCCACAAATGGCTGCTCGGGCCGGAAGGCTGCGGTGTGCTCTACGTCCAGCAGGACTGGCAGGACCGGATCGAGCCCATCGAGTTCGGCTGGACCACCGTGGCTGGATTCGCTGACTACTCCTCGCGCGACATGGCGGTCCGCCGCGACGCCGGCCGCTATGAGTGCGGCACCCTCAACACCGTGGGCTCCTTCGGCCTGCGCGCCTCCACGGAGCTGATCCTGGAAGTGGGGGTCGCCAGCATCGCCCCGCACGTCCAGCACCTCGGTGATCTGATCGCAGACGGAGCCCGCGCCAGAGGCTACGAAGTCATGGCAGAGCGCACGCCGCAGACCGGCGCCGGCATCGTCTGCATCCGCAAGCCCGGCACCGACGCCCGGGTGACGCACGCGCACTTAAAGGCCCGCGGCATCATGACCGCCCCGCGCCAGGGCTGGGTGCGGATCTCGCCCCATTTCTACATCTCACCGGACGATATCGCCCGGCTGCTGAGCGAGCTGCCCTAGCACCAGATCTCCTGCTTACCGGTAGTGGAGTACGGCAGGAATACCTCCCGGCCCCGCGGCCGGCAGCCGTCGCCCTCCAAGGTGATGTTGAGTGCCAGTTCACCGGACGACATTGCCCGGCTGCTGGCCGAGTGCCAACCGGACCTCGTCGCTGCCGGAAGTGGAGTACGGCAGGAAGACCTCCCGGCCCCGCGAACGGCAACCGTCGCCCTCCAAGGTGATGTTGAATGCCAGTTCACCGGACGACATTGCCAGGCTGCTGGCCTAGCACCAACCGGACCTCGTCGCTGCCGGAAATGGAGTACGGCAGGAATACCTCCCGGCCCCGCGGCCGGCAACCGTCGCCCTCCAGGGTAATGTTGAGTGCCAGTTCACCGGACGACATTGCCCGGCTGCTGCCCTAGTATAGCGTTTCATTAAAAGCGATGCGGATTACTCGGGGACAAGCGCATCAAACTTCTTCCACCGGTGCACGACGGGGGCCGCGTTGATTTCTGCGATGCCTTTGAGAATACGGGCTTTGAGATCTTCCCAGGATTTAACTCTGATGTGCCGAAGGAAGGTACGGGCCATCTTGCCGAAAAGTGTCTCGACGATGTTGAGCCAGGAGCCGTGCTTCGGAGTGAGGACGTACTGGAACCGGTTGGGGTGCGCAGCCAGAAAGGCGTGCGTCTCTTTTGAGAGGTGCGCGGAATGCTTGTCCAGGATAATCCGGATCGTGCAGCCGGCGGGATACCAGGCATCGAGGTCGGCCAGAAGACCCGTGAATTCGAGGCTGCGGTGACGGCGCTCGACACGCGCCGTGATGTGGCCATCGTGTAGATCCAGCGCCGCCAGTATCGAACAGGTTCCCAGTCGTTTGTACTCGTGATCGCGGCTGATGGAAGGATGTTTGCCGGGTACCGGCGGCAGATCCGGCGCGGTATTGGCGATGGCCTGCAGTCCCGGCTTTTCGTCAACCGAGACGGTAATGACATTGGAGGAGGCCTCGCCGTTGCCGCGCCTTTCGTTCTGCAGGGCTACCTCCTGATACACCAGCAGGACCTCACGCATCTTGGCTTCAAACTCCGGATCGCGCCGCTCCAGATAGTACTTCACCTTTTCCGGGTGCAGCGGTTGCTCGGCAAGGATACGATGCACGGTGGCCTTGACAGCCTTCGACAATGCCGGATAGCCGGACTCTACCGCATGTTTTCGAACGTGGCCGGCCAGCGCCTGTCGCGACCAGGTTTCTGCCGCATACCCCAGATCCTTCGGCTTCGAGCAGGCCAGGTGCACGACCCATGCCTTGGCATCGTCGCCGATTACCGGTTCCTTCGGACGATGATAATTGTCCTTCAGCGCCGCGGTAGCACCCACCGCCAGTGCCCTTGATACCCACTTGGTCACGCTCGCCCGCGTCATTTTCAGAGAACGGCTGATACTGGTGATGTCTTCGCCGGCGTGATATCGCAGCAGAACCTCGGATCGTTGAGTCTCCCGCTTCGGCACGGTGCGTGACCGCGACAACTGCACCAGTTTCGCCAGTTCTTCGGTTGACAAGGTCAGTTTTGCTCGCCTGGATTTTCCAGCCATGCCTTCAGAGTAGCAGGAAACAAATCCATGCGCTCATGTTTTACTGAAACGATATACTAGTGCCAACCGGACTTCGTCGCTGCCGGAAGTGGAGTACGGCAGGAATACCTCCCGGCCCCGCGGCCGGCAGCCGTCGCCCTCCAGGGTAATGTTGAGTGCCAGTTCACCGGACGACATTGCC
>JBBQLF010000460.1:0-4532 GCA_038327695.1 Bryobacterales bacterium | reverse complement strand
CAATGACCGGCGAGGTGGTGACGGTGACGGGCACGTTTACATTCGCATCGAAGAAGACATTGACGTTCCTGGGTCCGGTCAGGGTGACGGTGGTAGTGGTGGCGCTGGTGCCGGGCACGTCGCCGCCGAAGCTGTTGTGGTTATATCCGGAAGCGGGCGCGGATGTGAGCGTGACTACAGAGCCGGGCGCGTAGCAGTTGGCGGGCGCGCCGCTGATGCCACCGGCGGCGGGGCTGCGAGTAGCTGTGCCGGCAGTGGCGGGTTGCGGCGTGATGGTGAGCAGGTAGCAGGCGGCGGTGAAGTTCGCCGTGAAAGTGGCAGGAGCGGCGTCCGTGGGCACCGTCTGGGCGGGCGCGGCGCTGCCTGGAGACCAATTGTCGAATCTGTAGGCAGTTCCGCCGATGAGCTGAGTCGTGGTGGTGTTCAGAGCGGCCGTAGGCGCGCCACTGACAAACGTATAGGAACCGGCGTGCGCTGTGCCGTCCACGGAGAACTGGAGGCCCACGCCGGCCGGGTTCGTCTTCACCGTGATGACCGGGAAGCACCCGGCCATCACGAGGCGCGGCGCAAACATCGTGATGGAGGTAGACGGGTCTGTGAATAGCGCGAAGGGAAAACTGATGAGCGTGCCGCCGAACGGCCCCATGGCCGGCGCGTCGGGCACGCTGACCAGTCCGATCATGAAGTACTTGTCCGGGCAGGACGCTTGCAGCGTAACGACGGTACCGGCGGGATAGAAGCCGTCACTCGACGGGGGCGAGAAGAGCATAACCGCCGACGCCGGCGTGGTGGCGAGGTTGACGTCGAGTCGAAACTCCTCCGTGAAATAGGCCGCGACCGCCGCCGAAGCAGCCGGCGTGATCGTTTGGGCGGCGGGGCCGCCCTGGCTCCAGCCGGCGAAAGGATAGCGGCGGTCCGTACCGATCAGTTGGAGCGTGTTCGGGACGTCGATGGGGATGGGCGTTCCAGCGGCGTAGTACAGGAGACCGGAGTTGCCCGTGATGGTGTTGCCATCCACGGCGATTTGGAGCGGCAGGGGTGAGGTGACAAAAGAGAGTTGGATGGGGGAGGCCGCGTTGGTGTTGAACGTGCCGAGCGCATCAGCGCTGGAGAGCGCTCCGGCGGCGCCGATGACGACGGGGAGCATGGAAACGGTGGACTGGGTGGAGGGCGAATCGGCGGGCGCCGAAAGCGTGGCCGGCAGTTCGGCGGTGATCCGGTAGACGCCGGGTGAGTCAAGGTCTACGGCGCGGACGCTGGCGGGGTTGGCGCCGACGACGACGGTCACTTCGTTCGAGAGGTCGCCGAGGCCGGAGGCATGGATGATGATCGTCTCGCCGGGTTGGGCGGGATGGCCGGGATCGTTGGCGGCACCGCCGGCGTTGAGGATGTTTGCCTGGCCGTTGCCGCGGGTGAGCACGGCGGGGTGGGCGGCGACAATCTGGAGGGGGAGAAGGGTCTGGTGGCCTTCGCCGGCGTCGAGACGGAGGGTGTGCGGGCCGTAGGGCGTGCTGGTTGGGAGCAGGAATTCGATGGATTCGGGGGTGGCGTTGGCGATGGGGATATCGACGCCGTCGATGTCGATAACGAGGCCCCTGGGGAAGGTGCCTGCGAGGGTGAGGCGTTCGCCGGGGACAAAGGCGGTGTCTTCGCCGCTGGCGGTTGCATAGAGGCGGGAGACCAGGGGCGCGGCGGTGTCGGGCGTGATGCTGACGGGGACACGCACGGTACCACTTAAAACTCTGCCGGTGAACGGGTCCGGGGTGTGGGCGACGGCGCGGAGGAGTTTGACACTCGTTTTTACGTTCCACCAGATTTGGCGGGATAAAGCCCAAGCGACATCGGGCGGAGCGTCGTAGATAAATCCCGCCTGGCCGCCTGTTTTGATGGCCTTGCCCGCCTGGGCGGCGCCGTCGGCGTCGAGGAATTGGATTTCGGCGGTGAAGTCGGGGCGCGAGTTCCCACAGTCATCCCACACGGCGATGCGGCCGGTGAGTGGTTGGCCGGGCAAAGGGGCGGGGTCGTATTTTGTGAGGACCGGAAAGAGCGTGCTGGGTTGGCAGCCGGGGCCGTTCGGATTGAACACATGTAGTTTCCCCCCGGGTGAACGGCAGAAAGGGATGTCCTCCACCGGGAGGTTTGCAAAGGTGCAATTGTCGATCGGGAGCGTGCAAAGCGTGACCGTAGTGCCGTCCGCGCGTTTGACGGTCGCGCAGGCCTTCTTGTCTTCGTCGTCCGTCTCGGCGGTGCGGACGGCCTTCTCACTGTCCTTCTTCTTCGCGGCTTTGAGCTGAATGAGCACGTCCTGGGAAGCGCCGGGAGCCAGCGTGAAACGGAGGGGGGAGATGGTCTGCACGTGGCCGCGGGCGTTGGGCTCAGGAGCGACGGTGTAGCTGCGCTCGACCGGTTCCGAGTTGGTGACTATGAAATGCTGATCCTCAAAGTTGACAGCGTCCACCAGATAGGCGATGCCCATGTTGCGATTCACGGTGATGGGCGCGCTGGCGCTACCGCGCGGCAGGACGGTGAGCATCACCGGGATCGAGCGGGTGGAGGTGGTTTCCTGCTGGCTGGTGGTGATGACGACGCGTCCGGTGTAGTTGCCGGGCCCGAGCGGGGCGGTGGGAGGGAAGAGCCGAATCTCCGCAACCGTACCGGCAGCGAAACTGCCGGTATCGTTGAAGAAGTTCAGGGTCCAGGGACGGCTATTGGCGTCTGCGGCGAAGGCGGCCTGAAAGGCCATCGGCTGGCCGCTGGAGTTGGTGATTTGAATGGCTTGGGCGGCGGGATTGGAGCCGCCTTGGACGGCAGTGAAGGCGAGGGCGTCAGGGGAGACGGCGAGGTCGTCGATCGAGATGACACCGATCAGATCTCCGGCTTCGGAGAGGGTGATGGAGTCTTCGAGCACGACGGGATCGCTGTTATTCAACGTGACGACGCGTTCGAGGGTGCCGTTCAATACGCGCGGGCCGGTGATTGGAGTTGGCGCCCTCCCCAATAGGTTGTCCTTCGTGTTGGACCTGCTTTTGACCACAGTAGTGGTGCGGGAGGCCGGGGGGGGCGGCGCGGTGGGGTCAATGGAACGGACGACGCGGATGGTGTAATCGCCGGCGGGGAGTCCGGTGAAACGAAAGGTGCCGTTGGCATCGGTTTGGGCGGAGAACCAGCTGGCACCGGGTTGTTTCCCGAGGATGACTTTGACGCCCTTGATTCCTCTGGTCCCCGCGATCAAATTCATGGCGGCCAACACGACGATCACGAACATCCGGTGTCTCATGCCCATTCATGCGGCGCACGCTGAATCTTGATACATTAATGATTATTAATTTTATTTGGAGACAGCAGCCCTATAATAGGCGTGTTGTGACAGTACCTCGCGAGCAATCCGAAGGTCGCGACGAGTTGGACCCACAGCTCTCTGCGCTGATCTACGCCGAGTTGCACAAACTGGCGGCCAGCCATATGCGGCACGAACGGCTGGACCACACCCTGCAGCCGACTGCTTTGGTGAACGAGGCATATTTGCGTTTGAATGGAACTCCCGCCGCCAACTGGGAAAGCCGGGCGCATTTTCTGGGTGCGGCCAGCCGGGCCATGCGGCAGATTCTGGTGGACCACGCCCGCTCTCGTCATCGCGCCAAACGGCAAGGGGAACTGGTCCGCGTGGATTTGGCGGACACACCGAACGTGGCGGGCATGGCGCCGGAGATGCTACTTTCCATCGACGCCGCACTGGCTCTACTGCGGCAGAAGGACGAACGGGCCGAACGGGTGGTGGAGTTGCGCTTCTTCGCCGGGCTGAGCATGGAGGAAGTGGCGGCGGTGCTCGGTGTCTCCATCAAAACGGCGAAGCGGGACTGGGAGTTCGCGCGCGCATGGCTACAGCAGGAGTTGAAGCCGTGAGCGATGCCCGCTGGGACCGTGTGAAGGCGCTGTTTGGCGAGGCGCTCGAAACCCCGGCGGAGCGGCGCGCGGAATGGGTGCGGCAGGAGTGCGGCAGCGACCTGGAGCTGCAGCGGGACGTGGAGGGACTGCTGCGGCTGCACCAGACGCCGGACCTGGTGCTGGACCGGGCGCCGCTGACGCCGCTGAACGGGTGGTGGGGCCAGGCTGAACTACCGGCGGGGGCGGTGCTATCCGGGCGGCATCGGGTTGTCCGCAAAGTGGCATCGGGCGGACTGGGGGATGTTTACGAAGCCACCGACATGGAGACGGGCGCGCGGGTGGCGCTGAAGTTTGTGCGGACGGCGTTGGGGGATTCGCCGGTGGCGGAGGCGCGGTTTGTGCGCGAAGTGAAGTTGGCGCAGACGATTTCGCATCCGAACGTCTGCTGCACGCTATCGCTGGAAATGCACGAAGGCCAGCGCTATTGCGTGATGGAGTTTTTAGAAGGCGAGACGCTGGCGGAGCGGTTGGCGGCCCAGGGCGCGTTCACGCCGGCCGAAGCACTTCCGATAGTGCGGCAGATGTGCGAGGCATTGGCGGCGGCGCATGCGGCGGGCGTGGTTCACCGGGACTTCAAACCGGGCAAC
>JBBQLF010000459.1:0-4547 GCA_038327695.1 Bryobacterales bacterium | reverse complement strand
CATGATCGTGGCCGAGGGCGAGATCCGCAACGTCCGCGACGAGATGGTGGAGCACCCCAGCCAGTTCATCATCCGCTGCCGCGACGCCTCCCGCATCGCGTCGCTCCTGTTTAACGAAAACCACGTGACTGAGATCCGCATGAATGACGACCGTCTGGGGCTGCTGGTGATGACCCGCAACCGCGAGGAGTTTTCCCGCGCGTTGACGCGCGTGGCCATTGCCGGACACGTGATCGATGGCGTGATCCCCGCGGACGAAAACGTGGATGCCTTGTACGAATATCTGATCGGGGGCCGGTCATGACGAAGTTCCGGATGCGGCAGGCTTGGACCATCGCGCGCATAGAGATGCGCCGCGCCTTCCTTTCCAAGCGCGCGTTCTGGGTGTATCTGCTCGCCATTCTGCCTGCGGTGATCTTCATCGGTCACGGGTTGGAGATGAAGTTCCGCGAGAACCGATACGCGGGACGGGGCGTCACACCGACTGAGGTCGTCGACAGTTTCACCAAGGGCGAAAAACTGGAGGACGTGCTCAAACGAGCGCCGAAGCCTGTGGAAGACCACAATTGGAGTTTTCGCCGATCCCATGACGAGGACGGCGAGGAAGGTGCGAACAACGGGAAGCGCCGCATCAGCGAGCGCATCGAGGGCCGCAGTCTCACCTATTTCGACGGGCATCGACGCGTGAACATCGGCTTTGAGAACGGCGTACTCGTGCGCAAGCACAGCGAAGCGATGAAGAACTTCGAGGAGGACCGCACCATCTTCGCCGGCGTCTTCCAGTTCTTCTACTTGCGGCTGGCCATCTTTTTCGGCTGCCTGGGCATCTTCATGAACCTGTTCCGCGGCGAGATGCTGGACAAGACGCTCCACTACTGGTTCCTCGCTCCGGCCCGCCGCGAAGTTCTGCTGGTGGGCAAGTACCTGGCCGGGCTGGTGGCGGCCACCGTGATCTTCACCGGCGGCGCTGTGCTCGCCTTCGGCGCGATGCTGTGGTCCTACTCCGGCGCGGAAGTGCAGGCGTTTTGGGGCGGCGCCGGTCCGGCGCATCTGTTCTGGTACGCGGCGGCAGCGGCGCTCGGCTGCATGGGTTACGGCAGCGTCTTCCTGGCCGCCGGGTTGCTGCTGCGGAATCCCATCATCCCGGCGGCCGTGCTCCTGGTCTGGGAGAGCATCAACGGATTCCTGCCGGACCTGCTGCAAAAGCTCAGCATCCTGCACTATCTGCAATCGATGTGCCCGGTGCCGGCGCCGCTGGATAGCGACGTTCCGGCTTTGCTGCGATTGCTGCTCGCACCAGCGGCGCCATCGTCGCGCGGGTTGGCGGTGCTCGGCCTGATGGCGGTGACCGTGCTTGTCCTGTGGGCGGCGTCGGCCGCGGTGAAGCGGATCGAGATCAACTACGGAACCGAATAGGCCCGGGCGTTGTAGTATACGGGATTGACGTCCCTCCACCCACGCCTGATTCGATTCGGTCCGGCGCTGCTGGCGTGCCTCTTCCTGGTTTGTGTCTACTGGCGCGGCCTGGATACGTGGTTCTACCAGGATGACTTCGGCTGGCTCCACCTGGGGCCGGCCAAGAGCTTCGGCGACCTCCTGCACATTCTTTTTGCCCCGAAAGCCCACGGAAACCTGCGTCCGTGGAGCGAAAACGCGTATTTTTACGCACTGAAAGCCCTGTTTGGCATCAATTCCGTGCCGTTTCGCGTCGTTGTGTTCGCTACGGTGATGGCCAATCTGTTCCTGCTGGACGCCATCCTGCGGCGGCTGACCGGCAGCGCCTGGGCCGCGTGTGCCGGCCTGATCCTGTGGCTGGCCAACCCCGGCATCGCCCCCGGCCTTTGCTGGTCGTCCATCTACAACCAGGCGCTGTCCACGTTCTTCCTGCTCCTGTCCCTGTTGTTGCTGATGGAGCGCCGCTGGCGCGCGCAGGCCGTGGTCTTCGCCTTGGGCCTGGGCTCGCTGGAGACGGTGGTGATGTATCCGGCCATTGCGGCGCTCTACGTGTGGCTCTACGATCGGGCCCGGATCCGCCGCACCCTGCCGCTGTTCGCCATCTCCGTGGCGTTTACCGTGCTCCACTTCGTGGTAGCGCCGGCCGCCAAGACGGGCCCCTACGCCCTGCAGTTCGACGCCCGCATCCTGCGCACGTTCTGGTCGTACTTGGAGATGGCCCTCGGGCCCGAGCGGCTGGGACATTTCTACTGGACGTGGCCTGCCTGGGTGGTGCCGGCGCTGACGGCGGCGTTGCTGGCCGGCCTGCTGATCGCGCTGTTGCTGGCGGGCCGCGCCGGCGTTTTCGGCGCCGGTTGGTTTGTCCTGCTGCTGGCGCCGGTGCTGCTGCTGCCGGACCACGTGATGGACTACCTGCTCTTCGCGCCGGCCGCGGGCCTGGCCATCGCGCTGGCAAGCGCACTGGCCAAGCGGCCCCGCCGGATGGCCGCAATCTGCCTTCTGTTCGTCGCTTGCGGCCTGCCCGCCGCCTGGCACGTGGTCCGCTGGAATTACGAACGCAGCCAGATCTCACGGACCCTTGTGCTCGGCGTCGTGGCCTATAGCCGGGCCCACCCCGGCAAGACGCTGCTGCTGGCCGGCATGGACACCGATCAGTTCTTCGCGGGCTACGCCGACCTGCCGTTTGAGCTGTTCGGCATGAACAACGTGTATCTGGCGCCGGGTGGCGACCGGAAGATCCAGGACCCCTCAGGCATCGCGCCGCTCTATGTGATGGACGCGAAGAAAGCAGCGGCGTTGCTCCAGTCGGGCGGCGCCGTAGTGCTCGACATCGGCGGCGGCCAGCTTCGCGAAGTGCCTTTCCAACCCGGCTCATAGGCATCGCACCGCCTCGGCCCAAGGGTTTGGCCTGGGCCAGGCGCGCCCCCCCCCAACAACCCGCCATTTGACACCGAACCCCGTCCGGAGCAACAATGGAGGTGTCCCACGAGCGGGAGTAACTCAGCTGGTAGAGTGCGACCTTGCCAAGGTCGATGTCGCCGGTTCGAATCCGGTCTCCCGCTCCATTCTCTCCAAAAACCCAATCCACGCCCCGTGATATCCTGGACCCGTCCCGCGTGCCTTCTCATCCGGCACGCACGGCAAAGGAGCCTCCATGTTCCGTCTGCACCGCCCCATCCTGGCCTGTTTCGTACTTCTTGGAGTGGCGGCGCTCACCGCCTCGGCCAAGCCCAACTTCACCGGAAACTGGAAACTCAACGCCGCCAAGAGCGACTTCGGCGCGTTTCCCGCTCCTTCCAGCATGACCCAGACCACCACTCACGAAGACCCGTCGCTCAAGGTCTCCATCAAAATGGCCACCGGCAACGGCGACTTCGATATGGAGTCCACCTACTCCACAGACGGCAAGGAGACTACCAACTCCTTCGGACCAAACTCAATGAAGAGCGTTGCCAAATGGGATGGAGACATCCTCTCCGTTCAGACCAAAGGCCAGTTCGGAGACTCGGAAGTTACAATTCAGGACAAGTGGCAACTCTCCGAAGACGGCAAGACCCTCACCATGCGCCGCCATTTCGCCAGTAGTCAAGGCGAATTGGACCAGACTGTCGTCCTCGACAAGCAGTGACCCCGTCAGATCACGTTCCGGCGCTTCGGCGCCGCGCCGCTTCGGTGCCGCGCCGGCAGCGCCCGCTCCAACTGCCGGTAGCTCTCGTCCAGCTTGACCCGCACCTCTTCGGGTAGCAGGTCCGCCGCCGTTTGGGCCGCCTCCACCGCAAACGGTGCCAGGCTTGAACCCGCTGCCGCTGCCCGAATCCTCGGAGGCGCCACCACCAGCAGCGCCAGCACCGCCACCACGGACAACACCACCCCGTTCACCAGTCCAAAGCCCGCGCCCAGGAACCCATCCAGCCAGCCCAGATCCCGCAGCCACCGGCCCACCAGGTAAGCGCTGAGGCCCGCGGCGCAAACCAGCCCAATGAACACACAGGCGAACGCCACCCCGTTGGCCGGATACGCCCACGCGGCCACCAACAACGCCACCAGGACACCGGCGAGCCCGAGCCCTTCCCTGGAAATCCCTTTTCGTGCGCCGGAAACCACTCCCAGCGCGATCAGTCCGCAAAGCGCGATGTCCACCCAATTCATGGCTGGCCTCCGTTGAGACATACGATGCCGCCACCCTGGAAGTTCGCGCCCCGGCCCCGCTTGCGAACAACTATGATGGACGCATGCAACGCCGCAGCCTCCTTTCTCTCCCCCTGGCCCTGCCCGCATCTCTTCCCTTCGCCCTGCCCGCATCTCTTCCCTTCGCCCTGCCGGCGGCCTTCGCCGCCCCGCCCAAGACCCCACCCCTGGCCGAAAAGCTCACAGCCTTCGGCATGACCTGGGCCGTCATCAATGCCGCCGATTGGGCCGTCGATGGCCAGACCCTCCACCTCAAGACCGCCCGCCCGCAGCAGGCCGATCCCCGCCGCCCCATTCAATTCGCTCTCGCCGAAACCGAACCCATCTCCAGCTTCACCCTCGATGTCGAAGTCCAGCGCCAGACCCCCAAAGGCTCCCTGATCCTCGTCTACGCCTGGCAGAAA
>JBBQLF010000458.1:0-4555 GCA_038327695.1 Bryobacterales bacterium | reverse complement strand
GAACGTTCATCAGCAGGCCTTCGATCTTCATTCCCTTGTACGACCGCCCGGAATACGTGGGCTTGCCGTTGAGGAAGAACTGTTCCCCGCGGATGGATACTTCCGTGAGGCTGGCCGGAGCCGCACTGGCAAGCGCGGGAACTGCGCCCGCCAAGCTCAGAAAAGTTCGTCGTTGCATAATAGTGTGTTTATCGTACGGCTTTTTTCAGGTGCCGAGATCCCACCGGCGGAAGTAGAGCGCCTGCCGGGCGATGGGAAGCGTTCGCTTCTCGAGTTCCCGCCAGCACCATCCGGTTGAGGCAGTCCCATGCCTTCACGGAGTGTGGGCTGTGCGAGGGCAGGCGCAGGCTGCCCTCACGCAAATGGCGGAAAGGACGCAGCAGCCACATGTCGCAGGGCAGTCCCCCCGGCGCTACCAGCAGGTCCGGGTAGAAGACAACCACGAGGGCGTGGCGGTAATCCCCTTCGAAATGGTCGACGCCGTGCAGGCGCAGGTTGTCGATCAGCAGAATGTCGGCGGCTTCAAATCGCTCCAGATGTTCGCCGATGCGGAATGCTCCAAACCCGGAAAGCGGACAGAAGATCTCCAGCCGCTCATGCCACGTCATTGGCACGGCTCCGGGACCTGCAGGGAATTCGTACAACCTCACCGCAAGGGGAAAAGAAGGATCGAGGGCCAGTCGAAAGCGCTTTGTAGAATCCACCCGATCGAGGATCCGGAATGATTCGCAGTGGAGTCTCGCCACCGCTTCCGGCGGGAGACGCAGTCTGCGGCCAGGGGGCGCCGAGGCTCCCCTGTCACCGGCTGGCAATCGAGAAAGGGTAGGATCGTACAATTTTCTTCTCACCTACATCCTAACCGGGCGAGTATGTATTCGGATAGACTCATTCCTGAAACATTTGCGCACGCAAGGGACGCGCAGGGTCTGTGGCGGCTGCGTGGCCGATGACAGTTCCTGCCCAACTCCATGGACGCGGGCATGCGACAGGCTTGGGGTCACCCCGTCATGGGACCTGTAGTTCCGCCTGGCAGGACGGGGTTGTGTTCGAGGACTCTATCGGCCGGGACAACGCCGCGTCCGATCCGATGGTGTAGTTGATCAGGTTGCCGCCAGAACTCCGGCGAGAGGTGGCAGCAGCCTCAATGCCTCTGACATCTTTTGAGCGAAAAGCGATAGGTGATAAACGATGAAGACCGCAATTCTAGCGATTCTATTTCTTGCGGCACCCACGTTCGCGCAGCAGGCCGCGCACCTGCGTATGCTGCCTGGCGAACGCTGGTGGGCCGGCGTCATCAGTGAGTCGCATCTCATGCCATTCACCGCCGGATCCAGCTACCAATTCGACTTTGAAGCCAATACCGCGGGCAACCAGGGCCAGCCGCTGCCACTCCGCCAGCAGCGGGTCCGTCGGTCCACCCCCACGCGCGTGGAGAAAACGCGGCGGGCGCGCTGGCGCAAAGGCGGGGCGCAGGTCCACCCCCACGCGCGTGGGGAAAACTGGTGAGGTGGGCTCGCCGCGGCCAGGGCTGTTCGGTCCACCCCCACGCGCGTGAGGAAAACCTCACACCTTGATGGCAGCATGGTACTGACACCGGTCCGCCCCACACGCGTGGGGAAAACGCCACGGAAACGGATGCCTTCGCCGCCGCGTTCGGTCCACCCCCACGCGCGTGGGGTCGTCGCCGAAGTCATACGTGCAAACGAAGGTGTCGCCGGCACGATCTACGATCCGGTTCAGCGGCACGCCTCTCTCGTCGATTACCTTGCGCTCGTTGAAGTCGTCCTCCGGGTCGGGAACGCTGTACACGCGCGGGCCGGCGAGGAAGTCGTGGAGATGATAGTCCTCCCAGTTGAAGAGCATCTGGAGGATGCGGTGCAACTGCGGCAGCTTGGCATCCTCCCAGATCTGGATTCGCCGCCAGATCGCCGGCTCGATGTCTCGCAGCCGGATGTGGAGTTGAAAAACCGCGCGCCGTTTTTTTGAGCTCATCGTGATGCGCCTCTCTGCTCGTCGGTGAGGTCGATTTCCTGCTCCTCACAGAAGTAGTCGACAAACCCGGGAACGTTCTTGGCCAGACTGTGGAGAAGCCGCGGAAGCGGGACGTCGATTGCCGCCGCCTGCTCATGCAGCTTGCCGACGAACAAACCGGCGTCGAGATCGTAGAGCCCACGTAAGAAAGCGGATGGTCCCTGCACCTCGATTTCCCAAGCCTGGAGCGAGTCGGACGGGAAGTGGCGCCGGTTGTAGGTCACGATCAATTCGGAGTTGGAGCGGACCGCTGCGGCCAGGACATGACGGTCGCCGGGATCGTTCGTCATGGCCTCTAGGAGCGGCTCGATCCCCTCTACCCAGCCTTCAGGAAAGTGACGGCGGATTTCCTCCTCACGGCGGCGTGCCTTGTCGGGCGGCAGGTTTCACTTCGCGATGAGTTTCCGCGTTACCTCGTCCATAATCCGCTGCGACCATTTCGGCAGGTAGAGCCTGGGCGCCTCCGCCATCCGCAGGAGCGTGTCGGCCAGGGGCATCGGGATGAGCACGCACGCGTCGAGGACCACGCGGTAGTCGGCCCTCATTCGTCTTCGCTATCTTCGGGAATGCCGGTGCGATCATACAAGCCGGACTCAAAGGCTTCCTTCGCGATGCGACCGAGCGCCGCCTTGCGCTCTACGTCGCGGCGTTTCTGGTAGGCGACCAGATCCTTGAGATAAATCCGGCGATGACTGCCGGCCTTGTGATATCGCAGCTCACCGGCCTCAAGCAACTTGATGAGATGAGGCCGGGAAACACCGAGCAGGTCGGCGCCGCGTTGCGTCGTCAACTGCTGGTTCTCGGGAATCAGGACAACCGCCCGGCCCAACTGCATGTTGCGCGTGATGTCCTTCAGCAGCCGGAAAACAGAATCCGGAAGCTCCACGCGCTCGCCGTCAGCACCGACCAGCGCCGGCGAACCGAGTTGGAGAATCCGATTGAGTTCCCGGATCTGCACTTCCTCCGACTCGGGCAAAGCGACAGGTTCATGCAACATGGTGGTTGGCCTCCGATTTCCAGCATACCACTCAAGCGCAATAAACGCAATACACTCGCCATGGTCGAAACGGACTGGCTGCGATCTACGAACCTCTTGCTGAACCGGGAAGTGGTCATGCTGCGACCGGCTGACAAGTCCTATAAGTCTCTTACTATCATACACATACGATGTGAAAAACGGTTGTCACCCAGAAGATGATCTGCGCAGCAGTTGGAACTTGGTGGCGGCAAAAGCCGAACTGGGTGCGGCGGGGGCCGAACTGCCGTTTTTAGGATCACTGCCAGGAGCCGCAGCCGGCCCGGGCGGCGTCCCTGCCTGTGGCCGCGGCAATGATGCCGTTTTCGCCGGGCCCGAAGGCAACACGATCTACACCCGCTTCGGCCAGGACAACAACTTCCAGGGCTTGGCGAAATCCACCGATGGCGGCCACAGTTGGACCATGCTGAGGGGCTCTGCACGCGGCCTGCTCGCACGCAACGCCGCCAACAGCCGCGCCCGCGGCGTATCTGCGCTCCCCGATCAGCCGGACAGCGCCTGGGCCGTGTTTGGGACCAAGCTCTATGCGACTTCCGACGGAGGCGCAAGCTGGATCGGCGTCCTCGACCAGCCAGGGCTATCCTGGATCGCGGGTTCCGGCCAGACCCTCTACATCTCCGCCACCAAGGGCGTTTGCCGCTCCGAGGATGGCCGCAACTTCACGCTGATGGAGGGCTCGCCGAGCGATGCCCGGCGTTTCGCCCTGGACCCAAACGATCCCGGGACCCTCTACGCCACCAAGTGGCGGAAGACCGGCAGCGGCCTCTGGCGCTACCGGAACAATGAATGGACCCGCCTCAATCCGGACTACTACATCTATGACCTGGCGGTTGATCCGTTCGATTCATCCCGCCTGGTGTTCTGCACATCGGACGATCCCTACCACGACGTTTCCGGCGCCATCGGCGCGAATGCGTTCCCCGCGGGCGTGTTCATGATCGACGAAGGCTGGTTCAGCCACTACGGCAACCTCGACTTCGACCGCGGCCGTTTCCCCGATGCTAAGGCGATGATGGACGAACTGCACTCGCTCGGCCTGCCCGTCATGCTTTGGGTGTGCCCGTACATTACGCCCGACGGCCCGTTCTTCAAGGACCTGATGCTCGATCACACCAGGAAGAACAGGACTGTCTGGCTGGTCAACGGCAGCAATCCGCGCCAACCCGCCATCATGGAGTGGTGGGACGGCTACAGCGCTGTCCTCGATCTGACCAATCCCACCGGCAAGCAGTGGTTCAAAGCCCAACTTGATCGCCTGATGAAGGTGTACGGAGTGGACGGCTTCAAGTTCGACGGCGGAGACGCGACTTACTACGCCGCGAAGTCCATGCTGATGGCGCCGCGGGCTTTCGATCCCAGCGTTACGCCCAATGGCCACTCCGAGGAGTTCGCTCGTCTCGGTCTCGACTACCCGCTCAACGAATACCGCGCCACGTGGAAGATGGGCGGACAACCGCTTGCGCAGCGCCTGCGCGACAAGAACCACGA
>JBBQLF010000457.1:0-4569 GCA_038327695.1 Bryobacterales bacterium | reverse complement strand
ACCGAAGGGGCAGGTCTATTTCCTGGCCGACACCACCGTCAATATCGATCCGTCGGCGGCGGATCTGGCCGAAATCGCATTACTGGCCGCCGATACGGTCGCCAGCTTCGATGTGGAACCGCGCGTGGCCATGCTCTCGTTCTCGACGTTTGGCTCATCGCGCCACCCGCTGGCGCTCAAGGTAGCGCGGGCAACCGGGATAGTGCGCCAGCGGCGTCCTGAGCTGATGATCGAAGGCGAGATGATGGCTGACGCGGCACTGTCGCCGGAGATGGTGGCCGAATACCCGTTCTGCCGCCTGAAAGGTGGGGCCAACGTGCTGATCGCCCCCAGTCTGGAGGCCGGCAACATCGCCTACAAGCTGCTGCTCCAAATCGGCGGCTGTGAAGCCATCGGCCCCATCCTGATGGGCTTCTCGCAGCCGGTGCACGTGCTCCAGCGCGGCGCTGAGGTCAATGACATCGTCCACATGGCCGCCCTGGCGGTGGTGGAGGCGCAAGCGGTGGCAGCGCAGCAACGCGGGGTTGCCCCAGCGCCATAGTTCAATCGCCGGCTGATTCCGTTCGGGCGAGAGAGCAGAATAGCGTCCCCCGCCCGGCGTGACTCCGGTCACAGCTTACAGCGCGGCCAGGAGCTATGCTCCGGTTACGATGCAAAAACCGATGGGCCACTGCCTGATCCTGGCGCTGCTGACAGCTTCTGTCGCTGGCGCCCACTGCGACAGCCTCGACGGACCGGTAGTCAACGCCGCGCGCAAGGCGCTGGCGGCTGGCGACGTGAACCTCGTCCTGCCCTGGGTCAGCGCGAAAGACGAGCCGGAAATCCGGGCGTCGTTTCTCCGTACCCTGAGCGTGCGCAAGCTCAATCCGGAAGCCAACGCGCTGGCGGACACGTGGTTTTTCGAAACCGTGGTCCGAGTGCACCGCGCCGGCGAAGGCGCAGCGTACGACGGACTCAAACCGGCCGGCCGCGGCTTTGGCCCCGCCATCTCCGCCGCCGAGGCGGCCATGGACTCCGGCAGTGACGAGGCGCTGATCGCCATGCTCACCGCCGCGGCCAAGGAAGGGCTCCACCACCGCTTCCACGTCCTGCTGGAAGCCCGGGACTACAAGCCTGCCGATCTGGAGGCCGGGCGCCGTTACGTCGCAGCCTACGTGGACTTTCTGCATTTCGCCGAACGCCTGCACGAGGCCATGGCCACAGGACACGCGCACTAGCGCAAACGGGGGCTAATACTCGAACTGCACGAAGATCTGGAGCTGCCGCGGCATGGCGCTTTCAATCAGCGAACCCCAGCCCGGCAGGAGTCCGGCGGGCGACCGGTAGGCTTCGCTGAGCCGCACGGGGTTCGGGTGGTTGAAGACGTTGAAGCTCTCCACGCCGAACTGGAGGCGGGATCGATTCTGATGAAACGGGATCGTCTTCATCAGTCTCGCGTCGAAACTGACGGTGGCCGGGCCGGTACCTGTATTGCGCGCCATGCCTGCCGGGCGCGCCGTCAACGGGTAGGCGCCCGTGAGGCTCGGATCGTAGGTCAGAAGCGCGTTCACGGGCCGTCCGCTGCCCGCGATGAACGCCGGGGCCAGCGTCCATTCCTCCAGGAATTCCTTCAGCCATTCCGCCTTCGCCAGCTTGCCGAGCGGCAGTTCAAACACCGAACTGGCCGAGAATCGTTGCGCCTGATACTGCCGGCTTCGTGCCCAGTCCGCCCGGATGTTGCCCGGCTGCGAAGGCTGCTCGTCAAAGTCCGATCCATCGTCCCAGGCCCGCCCGAGGTCATAGCTCACCAGCAAGGAGAGTCCCCGCACGACGCGCCGGTTGTAGGAAACGGAGACGCCCCGGTAATCCGAACGGCCCGTCTGCTCCAACAGGAACAGGGCCGGCAACGTCAGCGCCGCGTTGCGCGTACGCGGCAGATGTGAGCCGGTTACGAAGTTGGACTCCACATGCAGCGTCGCTGTGGATCCGAAGCCGCGCTCCCAGCCCACGCTGAACTTGCGCCCCTGGGCGGCAGGGAAGTGCTGCGAAGCGGCCCAGCGCGCGGGTCTCTCCGGCCCGTCGCCGGCACGCAGGAACTCCGTCGCGAGGCCGCCCCCCTTCTGCAGGACGTCATTCAGGTAGGCCAGCGGATAACGATCAGCAAAGAGTCCAAACCCGGCGCGCACGACCCAGGGCGTCTTCCCGTTGGGGCGCCAGGCCATACCCAGACGCGGACTCCAGTTGGCCGGCGCTTCGGGCAAGGCCGCCGGCAGACTCTGCTTGTCGTAACGCAGGCCGGCTTCCAGCAGCAGCCCCTCCCGCGCCTGCCAGCGTTCCTGCACCCACAATCCAACGGGCGCCGTGGTCATCTGAGTGCGCGCCTGGCCTCGCACCTGCCAAAACATGGCAGGCCGGTTTTGTTCGAACGCCTCCAGCGTGGGGTAGAGATATACGCCCGCGAACCGGTTCGCCAGGCGGCCGTCAAACCACACGCCATGCACGCTCGCCCCGGCGCTGACGCGATGCCGCCCCGTCGTCCAATTCCACTGCTCCACCACCTCACCGTGCGTCTCGGTCCGCTCCGAGTTCAGCCGCGGCGCTTCGCCGAAGCTGACCACGCCAGGGATCTCAATCAGCGGGCCGCCCCCATTGGGCCAGAACCGTTGTCCCCTCTGCCCGTATTGCGAGCGAACATCGTTGACCACGGTAGGCGATACCACGCGCATCCAACTGCCTGCCAGCGAATGGTCGGTGGTCAAGCTATTGCCCGCCGCCGAGTAGTCCAGGAAGTTATCCGAGCCCTGCACGTCGCCCAATTCGCGGCCGTGCGACCACGCATATCGCACCGCCAGGGCGTCCTTGTCCCCCATCTGTTGATTGAACTTGAACGTCACATCGGAGCCGCGCTGGGATATCGGATACAGCCCCCTGTAAACGGCCTTGCCACGGCCGAGCACCCGGTTGATCCGGTCCACCGCCCACGCCGGCGTTTCCGACCACTCCTCGGCCGATTCCTGCTCCAACTCGGCCGCTACCGCGAAAAACGTGCGGTCTCTCCGGACCGGCCCCATGATCGATGCGCCCGGCTGGCGGCGATGGTACAGGGGCCGCTCCGTGGTCTCAACTTCGGTCTTTCGAGCGTTGAGGATTTCGTCCTGAAAAAACCACGTGGCATCGCCGTGCCACAGATTGACACCCGTCCGGGTCACGACATTGATCAGGCCACCCGCCGCGCCGCCGAACTCCGCGCCGGTGTTGATCCCCGCCACACGAAACTCCTGCACCATCTCCAGGCCGACAGCCACACGATTGCCGCCTGTCGTCTCGTCCCGGTTGTCCACGCCGTCGATACTGATCCCGTTGTTCCGCGCCCGCATGCCGGCAAACGTGAAGCCGCTGTCGGCCAGGGGGCTGCGCACGCCGGTCATCGAACGTTGTTGCGCGCCGGTGGCCGATTGCGCCACGCCGGGTGCCAGGGCGACAAAGCCAACGTAGTTGCGCCCCCGCGCGGGACTCTCTTCGATTCTTTCCCCGCCGAGCGCCACGCTGGCGCTGGTGGCGGCGGCCTCCAGGACGTCGGGCTGCTCATTGACGTCGATTGACGCGGCGACACCCGTCAAGGAGAGAGTCCAGCGCTGGCTCACCATCTGCCCGATGGAGACCGGAAACGCCGCCACGTCCAGTGGGGCAAACCCGTCCCGTTCGATGTGGAGAGCCCATGCGCCGGCCGCCAGCGAGCCCAGATGGAACCGGCCTTCGTTGTCGGACTCCGCCCTCCGGACCAGGCCGCGATCCCTGTTTGCCGCTGTGATTTGTACGCCAGGCACCGCCGAGCCGCTGGTATCGACAACCGTTCCCTGGATGGCGCCGGCAGGTGCTGGCGCCTGAGCGTTGAGCATGGCGGCCAGGCACAGCCCGGCGAGATAGCATCGCGTTGCCCGCACAACGAATTCACTCTTCACGCCAATACACCATGACGCCGCCTCTGCTGCTGCCCGGGCGGCCGTTGCGAATTCAGCTTGGTGGACAGGATTGTGACTTGGTCAATTCGCGCCTCCGCCCGCACGATTTGTGACGGCGCGGTGTACGGCGTGACGGCCAGGACAGTCAGTGGCCGAACGATGGCAGCGAGCAGCAGTCCGGTGGTTCGGCCGGACGTGGTCTTCACGCTGGATCTCCTTCTGTGAGCACTAGCAGATTCACCACTGATATTGGACCTCAGTCCAGACCCAACTGCTGGAGCAAGTCCGCCACCGCCGCATGGCCCACTCGCACGGGCGCCCTTATCGCCGCCGGAGACTCGCCGCCGTCGAAGGCCGCAAACAGCGCCATCTTCGCCACGGCGTAGCGCTCGTTGCCGGCCAGAACCCGCGCCGCGTCCTCCTCCACGAAGACGGACAGGGGGAACCACGTCTTCCGATCCCCGCTCACCGTAAAGCGATACTCAGACACGCCGTCCAGCGCCAGCCATCCCTCAAAGAAATACTCGTAAGCATACCCGCTCGCGGCTGAATAGTTCTTCTGGCGGCGGACGGCAGGCACACCTCGCAAGGGAGGTTCCTTCCGCGCGAACAGCTTCCTCAGCAGCTC
>JBBQLF010000456.1:0-4574 GCA_038327695.1 Bryobacterales bacterium | reverse complement strand
ATACCCGCTTCGTCTTCGAACAGGCCGCCCTGGGGGACGCTCTTGCCCAAGGCATTCTCCAGCGCAAGATCCGCGTTCTGGGGGCCTGCCTGGCTGGGCTCCTGCACGCCTTCGATCCGGAGATCGTCATCCTGAGCGGCTCCATTGCCGATGCCGGCCCAGCGCTGTTTGAACCCCTCCAGCGTGAGGTGGACTGGCGCATCCAGGGCCTGCTGAAGCGCTGCGTCCCGCTGGTGCCCAGCGGCGTGCAGGACACCTCCGGCGTGGTGGGCGCGGCCGCGCTGGCCTACCGGCTGGCGGCCCGGCCTAGCGCCGGAACGTCCAGCGCATCTTGATCGCCAGGATATCCCGGTCCGGCACGATCTGGATGTCGTTCGGGCTCAGCAATAGCCGTTGCCAGCCGCGATTCCACACAAAGAAAATATCGTTGCCGGGCTTGAGAGTCCAGCGCAGGCGCATGTTGTTGCCGATATTCTGAGACTCCGTGTCGTACTGCAGAAAATTGGTCCACACCAGGTTGGGATTAAAGGCATACACCAGGTTGAGCTGCATCAGGCGCTGCACGAAGCTGCCCCCCTTCAGCCTGCCGAAGTTCTGTTCGCTGGAGAGGCCGGCCTGCCAGCGGCCGGTGCGGCTGGTGAAGCGCAGATAGTTTTCCTGCTGCAGCAGAGTACCGTCATAGAAACTGCCAAACCAGGAGGTGTTTCCAAACTCCCACGGGCGGTGGCTGCTGGTCTCAAATTCGGCCCGGTAGCGTGTGAAGTTGTAGGCGCCGGGCGGGATGACGACGCCCGGGGTGATCTCGAAAGGCCGCGCCAGAAACTCGTAGGTCGGCACCCAGTTGAATTCCACTCTCTCGCCGGATTCCAGACGCAAGTTGATGGGCGCCCAGAACAACCGCCAGGATTCGGTGACGCCCAGGTGGTTCGTCACATGGTAGAAGCGATGCTCCATGAATTGCTGGCGCACCCAGCGAAACGGACCGCTTTTGCTGGGCCGCGGTTTGAATTCGCAGGACGCATCGAAGCGGCGCGTGCCGGGCCGGGGCAGGAAGCCCAGACCGGCATCGAGGGCTTCTCCGAACTGGTTGAGCGAAACGAAGCAGTCCCAAAGGTCATTCGGATAGGCGGCCTTGAAGCCCCAGCCGGTGTGATTGCCCGGCGCCAGATCGCCGGCGGTGAACGCCGTCCAGCCGCCCACCAGGAAGTTTTTGTTGCCGAGAAACTGGGAGGTGCGCCAGACGCCATCAAAGCCGGCCAGTGTGTTGCGGCGGACCCCATCGGGATGGCCGCTGGTGAGCAGCGTGCCGAGCCGCAGCTTGGGCGTGACGTCGTAGGAGACGCGGCCCGCGAACAGGTTGGTGCCAGGCACCACGCGCCCCACGGAGCCGACATACTTGTCCCGCGTTTGTACGTCCAGCACGCCAATGTTCCACTTGCCGATCCGGCCGTTGAGCTTGGCGCCGGCGTTGATGGGGATCTGTTCTCCGGCATACAGGCCCACTTTGCGGCTGAAGAAAGGAATGAACTGGGCTTCCAGGCCCAGGCCAAACTGGAACTGGTTGGCCCCTTCCAGGAAGAAGGAGCGTTTCTCTGGAAAGAACAGCGGGAAGCGGGTGACGTTGAGCTGGCGCGTGTCCACCTCAGTCTCGGCGAAGTCCGTGTTGAGAGTGAAGACCGACGCCAGTTGTGGCGTGATTCGCCAGGTGATGTCGGCGCCCGCCTGGCCCTGCCACATCCGGTGGTCCTGTTGGAAATCGGTCTGCATCCGCCCCACGGCGAATGGACTCACCTCGATGCCGCGTCCCTGCTCCAGCTCCGCCATGCCGGCCAGAGATCCGGCGCGGCTCAGATCGTACAGTGTCGCATCCAGCGTGGGGGATGTCCAACGCAGCACCGTGCGGTCCCGCGCAATGTTGCGCTCAAAGTTCACACCCCACTCGGCCAAGCCTTTGCTGAAGCTCAGCGTGTTCACCGGAAGTACGATCTCGGCCGACCAGCCGTCACCGGACCGTGCGGTCCGAACGTCCCAAATGCCGTCCCAGTCGAGTTGCGCCTTTTCCGGACCCGCGATCAGCCCGTCCACCCGCGCGCCGGCTGCGTTGACGCGGAAGAGGTAACCCGTGCGGTGATCGCCGTAGGTATCGAGAACAACCGCTACCGTGTCGTCGCCTTCCAGTTTGCCGTCCCGTTGCATGGTATGGACTGCGATCGAACGCGGGTCAGGATCGGTGCACTCGAAGCCGAAATAAAGCTTGTTGCCGGAGACGAGCACACGCACCCGCGTGCGGTACGGCGTGGCGCCGCCAGGCTTGGGCGTCTGTTGCACCAGTTCCACGCCCGGCCCGGCATCGCGCCAGGCGGCCTCATCCAGCCGGCCGTCCAACTGCACAGCACTCGACGGGTGGCCGGCCGTCAGCGTTGCGCTGTTCTGCTGGCCCCGCACGGCGGGCAACAGGCACAGCGCGATGGCGGCTACCGCTTCCCAATTCAGCCTGGGTCTATTGCTGCGGCTGATCCAACACGACAACCTCGCCCTCACTCAAGCCCTCCAGTATGGCGGCCTGGGACCCGTGAACGCGGGCGCCGCTCACCGGCCGGCGCTCCACTGAGCCGCCCTTCTGGACCTGGACGAAGGTTTGGCCATTTTCGGCGATCAACGCCTCGGCTGGGACAATGAAGGCGTTTTCCACCTGGTCTACCAGCACCTCGGCGGAGGCCGTCAGGTCCGGCAGAATGCGGGCGTCCGCATTGTCGATCTGGACACGCAGCGGAATCATGCGCAGCCACGCGCCCTGGCGGCCCGGCGCCGTGGCCAATGCGCCAATCGAGTAGACGCGGCCCTGGTACTCTGCCTCTGGAAAGGCGTCCAGCCTGATTTTGGCCGGCTGCCCGATGCGGAACTGTTTGTACTCGGCCTGGTTGACCAGAGTCTCCACCTGCATGCTGCGCTGGTCCACTACCTGCATCAACAGCGCGCCCGGCGAGAGCCGGTCACCCACGGCGTAGGTGACGTCCTCGCCGCCGTGACGGTGCATCTGGCGGATCACCACCATGCCCTCGTTCGGAGCGTGGAGCGTGAGGTGGTCCATGTCGCGCAAGTGGCGGTCCACGTGCATCTGCTCAATCTCCGTGTTCAGCTCGTAGATGCGGAGCAGGGAGGTCTGTGAGGCCAGTTGCAGCGGGAAGTCCGTCTGGAGGGCGTCATACTCGGCCTGCGCCTCTTCCACCGCCAATTGGAACTTCGCCACCTGGATTTGCGAGCGGACGGGATTGGTGCGCTGATCCAGCCGCGCCTTGTCCAGCTTGGACTTGGCCTTGCGGAGGTTCTGGACGAGAACTTCCAATTGCAGATCGAGATTCGCCCGAACTTTGGCCAGTGTGTTCTGGCGAAGATGCAGCGTGTCCTCGGTGTCGTCCAGGTGATCGGCCGTGGACTGCGGATCGAAGCGTGCGACGATATCCCCATTCCTGACTACCGATCCGGACTCGGCCAGCATCATCAGGGTCATGGGGCGGTCGTTTTCCGGCGTCGTGAGCTTGGGTGCCGTGATGTTGGCGAAGCGCCGGGCCGAAGTGGAGCCGCCGATGCGCGCCGTGATCGGCAACGTCCCGCGCTGCACCACCGCCGTGCGCAGCGCCCGCGCGGCCGCCTGTTGCGCCGGGTGCATGCGTTGCCAGGCGAGGCCGGCCGCGCCGGCCACCAGCACCAAGCCGGCGATCAGGCCCAGCGCCGTGCCGCGATGCGGCGGGCGCGGGGCGCTTTCGGTTTGGGGCGGCAGCAGTTCAGGCAGTGCGGACATGGCTGTGGGGCAAACTCTAGAATATCGGATCCCGGGGTGCGATTTCCAGCCGGTTCATCTATTTCTTCTGGTGGTAGTTCGGATACTCCGGCTTTTCGTGCTTCGGCAGAGGGCTCTTCTTCAGGCTTTCCATAAGGACTTCAATGGCTTTCTCCAGTTGTGGATCGCGCCCTTGCCGCACCAGCGCCGGATCCTGCTCCACTTCGATATCCGGCGTCACGCCGCGATTCTCCACATCCCACTGCTTCTCCGTGTTGTAGAAGGCCAGATTCGGCGCCGTCACAAATCCGCCATCCAGCAGGCGAGGGAACCCGAAGATGCCCACCAGACCGCCCCAGGTGCGCTTGCCGATCACCGGGCCGATCTTGAGCTTTTTGAACATCCACGGCATGGCGTCGCCGCCTGAGCCGGCGTACTCATTCACGATCATCGCCTTGGGGCCGAAGATGCCGTTCATCGGCGTCGTGAAATCGTGGCCGGCGCGTGTGCTGAAGTAGTTCAGCAGCGGGCGGCGCAGGTAGTCCACGACGTAGTCGGCCACGAAGCCGCCGCCGTTGAATCGCTCGTCCAGCACGAAGCCCTCCTTGCCGACCTGCGCAAAGAACCAGCGGTTGAAATTGGTGTAACCGGCCTCCGACGTGTTGGGCAGATGGACGTAGCCCAGCCGCCCGCCCGAAGCCTGCTCCACTTTACGGCGATTGCCTTCAATCCATGCCATGTAGCGCAGGCTCTGCTCGTTCGCCACCGGCACCACCGTCACATCCCGGGCGCC